>DCHU01000071.1 GCA_002314915.1 Caryophanales bacterium UBA1744 | reverse complement strand
TATGAATTAATCGGCTGGAACACGAAAAGCGACTACACCGGCGAACATATCGGTCTTGGCAGCCGCGTGACTCTAAACGACTATTTGACGCTTTATGCGGAGTGGAGGAAGTGGACTGATGTCTCTAGTTTCACTTACACCGACGTTGAAGGCGGCATCGCTTTGACAGGATGCACATCAGAAGACACAACTTTAGTCATACCATCAGTGATCGACGGAAAGATGGTCACCACAATATCGAGAGGCTTCCTTTCTGATAAGGTTCTTGATGAGATTGTCATTCCGGATAGCGTAATCACCGTGGAAACCAGAGGATTCTCTCGTTGCGCTTTCAAAGAGTTCTACATGTATGACACGATGATGAATGTTGGAACCCCATCATTCTCTTCATGTGAGTTTGGTACGTATCACTTGAACGCCAAACAGCCTCCTCGCTACTCAAAAGACAACGATATCTGCCAATGGTCAGAAGTGGTGGATTCCATCATGCTTGCAAAGGATGAGAAGAAGCTGATTTGTTATGGTGGCTGCTCATTTGGTTACGGTCTCAACTCCAAAATGCTTGAAGAGGCGTTTGATAATGAATACAAAGTATTAAATCTCGGGGTTATTGGCTCCACAAATGCAGATTTACAACTTAGGAACATATTTCCTTACATCGGAAAAGATGACGTGTTCTTACACGCGCCGGAACAGATGAGTTATTACCAACTTATGCGGTGGGTCGATGCTGAGACGCGCATGTTTGTCATGTGTGAGCAAAACTATGACCTCCTTTCTGATAGTGACATCTCTCTATACACATCCTTCTTCTCCTGTTACAGCAGCTATAACAAAGCCAGGATGTCTGCAGAACCGACAAGCTATACAGACAAACTTCAGACTTTTGACTCCTATGGTGACATCTCATTCTATCGTGAGTGGGGTGGCAAACAGGATTTTGAGGATTTTGCTAAGTGTTTTGATTACGAAATCATTACAGATGAATCACTAGCAAGACTTGATAAGTGGTATCAGGACATCGCCGATCAAGGTGCGACCTGTTATTTCACCTACACCCCGATTAACCGATACGGCTTGTCTGATGAAGAGAAAAAAGAAGAGAGTTGGAAGATTGAGGACAAGCTCTTAAGAGAAGGGCTCAAAAACACGACATTCATCTCTGATATTGAGAACTACATTTATTCATATGAACTCTTCTATGACACAAATTATCACTGCACCAGCGCTGGAGCAGAGAAGAGAACCAAGAGTCTCATTGAGGACTTAAAAACGGTCTTATAAACACGAATAACGGCGCAATAATCGTGCCGTTTTTTCTTATCGTCATTTAGTAAAGCGTTTTCTTATATTCTTTTAGTGAAAAGAAATCGCTATTCCTATATGGTAAGGTGTAATCAATGGAGATAGCACACATGGACAAAGAGATATTCGACTTAATCGCCTTAGAGTCTAAGAGACAGAACGAAGGCATCGAGCTTATCGCAAGCGAGAACTACGCGAGCAAGGAAGTTAGAGAGGCTTGTGGATCAATCCTCACAAACAAATACGCTGAAGGATACCCAGGAAAGAGATATTACGGCGGATGTGTCCATGTTGATACAATCGAGTCAATCGCAATCGCTAGAGCATGCGAGTTGTTCGGCTCCAAGTTCGCCAATGTCCAGCCTCACTCGGGCTCACAGGCAAACGCAGCTGCTTATAGAGCATTAATGCCAGAGGGCGGCAAGGTCTTATCATTGGTCCTTAATGACGGCGGTCACTTAACACATGGTTCACCAGTCAGCTTCTCAAGCCACACATATACATTCGTTTTCTATCCATTAAACAACGGAAGACTTGATTACGCGGATATCGAGAGAATCGCTCTTGAAGAAAAGCCAGACGTCATCCTCTCCGGTTATAGTGCATACCCATACGAAATCGACTTCAAAGCCATCAGAGCAATCTGCGACAAAGTCGGTTGCAAAATGATGGTTGATATGGCTCATATCGCTGGTTTAATCGCAGGCGGAGTTCACCCATCACCAGTTGGAATCGCTGATATCGTCACATCAACAACACACAAGACATTAAGAGGCCCAAGAGGAGGATTAATCCTCACCGACAGCGAAGAATTAATCAGAAAGATTAACTCTGCAATATTCCCTTATTATCAAGGTGGACCGCTTGAACACATCATCGCCGGTAAGGCAGTTTGCTTCAAAGAGGATATGGACCCTTCATTCAAGGTCTATGCTCAGGCAATCAAGGACAACACAAAGGCTTGCTCAGATGAGTTAGCATCACTCGGTGTCATCACCAGCGGAACGGAGAATCACTTGTTCTTAGTAAACGTCTTAGATTCATTCGGAATCAACGGATTAGACGCTCAGAAGAAGTTGGAGGAGATCAACATCACCACCAACAAGAACATGATTCCTAATGACACATTGAAACCAAACAAGACAAGCGGTCTCAGAATCGGATTTGCAGCAATAACAACTAGGGGCTGCACGGTTGATAATGCAATAGAAATCGCTCATATCATCTACGATTACTTAAGCGATAAGGCAACTCAGGAAGACTGCGTTGCTAAAGTCGCAAAGCTCACTTCTGGTTGGAAGACAATCGAACAGATTTAACGAATGACCTCTCCTTAAACAGGGAGGTTTTTTCTTTACAATTTGCACGCTATTTTCTTTGAAAACACTTTCAATACTGATTTACCGGTAAATTTTTATAGTTTATTAACTATTTTGAAACAATTTGTTTTGTATATTTTTATGATACTCATATAATGACTTTCGGAAACCTAAGAAAGGATTACAAATATGGTGCTTAGAAAAGAAGCGGTCAAGATCATCAAAGATATCTGTGCCCGCTACAAAGATGAGCCATCACCTCTCATGCTCATCCTCTCCGACACCCAGAAGGAATACGGCTATATTCCTCTTGAGGTTCAGGAAATCATCTCAGCTGAAACTGGCATCCCAGTGGCTGAAATCTATGGAGTAGTTACCTTCTACTCATTCTTCTCACTCACACCTAAAGGCAAGTATGTCATCGGCGTTTGCGTCGGTACCGCATGCTACGTCAAAGGCGGACAGAACGTCCTCGACAAGTTCGGTGAGTTATTGAAGATCAAACCAGGTCAGACAAGTGAAGACGGACTCTTCACATTAGACGCCTTACGTTGCATTGGCGCTTGCGGTATCGCCCCAGCTATCTCAATCAACGGCAAGGTCTATCCAAAAGTCGCATTAAGCGCAATCCCTGGAATCATCGCTGAATACAGAAAGAAAGCTTTGGAGGAATAATTTATGGCAGAGAAGAAAATCAAAACCGTCAAATCCCTCGAAGAGAGAATCGCTCACTGTTCTAGCTGCTTAGAGAAGAAGTTCTCTGGTCAGGACGGAAAGAGACACATCCTCGTCTGCGGTGGTACAGGATGTTTATCATCTGAATCAGCTGAAATCTTAGCTAGAATTCAGGAACTCATTAAAGAAAAGCACCTTGAAGATGTTTGTGAGGCAAACGTCGTAGGATGCTTCGGATTCTGCTCACAAGGCCCATTCGTCAAGATCTATCCAGAAGATCGTTTATACAGAATGGTCAAAGTCTCAGACGCAGACAGAATCATCGAAGAAGACATCATCGGCAAGAAGTGCATCACAGACCTTCTTTACGAAGATCCAAACACACACGAGAAGATTGAGAAGCAGTCAGACATCAACTTCTATAAGAAACAGTTGAGAATCGCTCTCCATGGATGCTCAAAGATTAACCCAACAGTCCTCGATGAGGCACTTGGTGACGGAGCATTCCAGGGCTTGATGAAGGCTCTCACAATGTCTCAGCAGGAAGTCGTCGATGAGATGCTCGCTTCCGGCTTAAGAGGTAGAGGAGGCGCAGGCTTCCCAACCGGAAGAAAGTGGCAGTTCGCTCTCAACCAGAACAACGAAGATAAATACGTCGTCTGTAACGGTGACGAAGGCGACCCAGGCGCATTCATGGACCGTTCAATCCTTGAAGGAAACCCAGTCAACGTCATCGAAGGTATGATGATCGCAGGTTACGCAATCGGCGCTAAGAACGGATACTTCTATGTCCGTGCAGAATACCCAATCGCTGTCGACAGATTAAAAATCGCTATCAAAGAGCTCGAAGCAGTCGGACTCTTAGGTGACAACATCCTCGGATCAGGCTTCAGCTTCAGAGTCCACTTGAGACTCGGCGCTGGCGCATTCGTCTGCGGTGAAGAAACAGCGCTCTTAAACTCAATTGAAGGCAAGCGTGGTATGCCACGTCCAAGACCTCCATTCCCAGCAGTCAAGGGATTATGGGGCAAGCCAACAATCATCAATAACGTCGAAACTCTCGCAAACGTCCCATATATCATGAGAAAAGGCGCTGCGGAGTACGCTAAGCTCGGAACCGAGAGAAGCAAAGGCACAAAGGTCTTCGCTTTAGGCGGAAAAGTCAAGAACGTCGGACTTGTCGAAGTCCCAATGGGAACAACAGTCCGTGAACTCGTTTACGATATCGGTGGCGGCATTCCTAATGGAAAGAGATTCCAGGCTATCCAGACAGGTGGCCCTTCAGGCGGATGCTTAACCCTCCAGGAACTCGATACACCAATCGATTATGACAACCTCGTCGCAAAGGGCTCAATGATGGGCTCAGGCGGCGCAATCGTCATGGACGAAGACAACTGTATGGTCGACGTCGCTAAGTTCTATCTCGAATTCATCTGCGACGAATCATGCGGTAAGTGCTCACAGTGCCGTATCGGTACAAAGAGACTTCTCGAAATCGTCACAAGAATCACAGAAGGCAAGGGAACAATGGAAGACCTCGATAGCCTCGAGACTCTCTCACATTCCATCATGTCAGGCTCATTATGCGGACTTGGCCAGACCGCTCCAAACCCAGTTCTCTGCACATTAACAAAGTTCAGAGATGTCTATATTAGACATATCCAGGACAAGAAGTGCGATGCTGGCGTCTGTAAGTCACTTATGGAATTCAAGGTTGATGCCGATAAGTGCAAGAAGTGCTCATTATGCGCAAGAAACTGCCCAGTTGACGCAATCACTGGCGTTGTTGGCAAAGAGCCATTCAAGATCGACACCACAAAGTGTATTAAGTGCGGAACATGTATCACAGTCTGTAAGTTCGGCGCTATTCATAAGGAGTAATAGTTATGGCAAAAGTAACAGTATATTTTGAGAATATCCCTTATAGCGTTGACGACAACCTCACAATCCTTGAGGCTGCTAGAGCTTGCGGATACAACATCCCATCCCTTTGCACATTCAAAAACGGTGAGTGCTCAGTCGCTTCCTGCCGTGTCTGCTTAGTCAAAGTAGAAGGTGAAAGAAGACTCGTCGCTTCATGTGCATATCCAGTTCGCGACGGCTTAAAGGTCTTCATCAACGACCCACAGGCTGTCATTGACAGAAGAACATCAGTTGAGCTCATCCTCTCCAACCATCACCAGGACTGCCAGACCTGCCGCAAGAACGGTCAGTGCGAACTCCTCGAGGTTGCAAGACGTGTAGGCGCTCAGCCAGACAAATACAAAGGCGAGAAGACACCAGTCACAATCGACACTCTCGCTCCATCAATCATCAGAGATACATCAAAATGTATCTTATGCGGACGCTGCATCGAGAGATGTAAGAACATCCAGGGCATCGGAATCTTAGGTTTCGAGAACCGTGGCTTCAAGACAATCGTCTCACCAGTTGCAAACCGCTCATTCAACAACGTTCCATGCATCCAGTGCGGACAGTGCACACTCGTCTGCCCAACGGGCGCATTAATGGAACACAGCGAAATCGCTAAGTTAGACGCCGCATTCAAAGAAGGCAAATACGTCATCGTCCAGACCGCTCCAGCAGTTAGAGCAGCTCTCGGCGAAGAGTTCGGCGACGCAATCGGAACAGACTCAACCGGCAAGATGGTTGCAGCTCTCCACCGTTTAGGATTCTATCGTGTCTTTGACACCAACTTCGCAGCAGACTTAACAATCACTGAAGAAGCATCAGAATTCGTCCACAGAGTCGTCTCAAGAACTCCAGGACCAATGCTCACATCCTGCTCACCAGGCTGGATCAACTATATTGAGTACTATTATCCAGAGCTCTTACCTCACCTCTCATCATGCAAATCACCTCATGAGATGATGGGCGCTATCATCAAGTCATACTATGCTGAAAAGCACGGCATCGACAAAACAAAGATCTGCGTCGTCTCAATCATGCCTTGCGTTGCAAAGAAGTATGAGAAGGATAGACCAGCTAACTCAGTCGATGGCATCCAGGATGTCGATGTTGTCTTAACAACAAGAGAATTAGCACAGCTCATCAAGCGTTCAGGCATGATGTGGAAGAAACTCCCTGAAGAGAGATTCGACGATGACTTAATCGGCGCAACAACCGGCGCAGCTGTCATCTTCGGCGTCACAGGCGGCGTTATGGAAGCAGCGGTCAGAACCGCATATCACATCCTCACAAACAAGGAACTCGAGCCAATCGAATTCGCTCCAGTCCGTGGTTTCAAGGGAATCAAAGAAGCTAGCGTCGTCATCGATGGCTCAGAATACCGTTTGGCAGTCTGCTCAGGCATGAAGAACGCTAAGGTCATCTTAGACTCCATGAAGGCAGGAACATGCAAGTACGACTTTGTCGAAGTCATGGGATGCCCAGGTGGATGCGTCAACGGCGGTGGTCAGCCATATGTCAACAACCTCTTCAAACCAAACGAAGACGATGACATCATGGAGACATACATCCAGAAGAGAGCGTCAGTCCTTTATAAGGCAGACCAGAACAAGGTCATCAGACGTTCACACCTCAACCCAGATATCATCCAGCTCTATAATGATTACTTAGAGGCTTATGGATCCCACAAGGCTCACAAGCTCCTCCACACAACATACAATCAGAATAGAGAGAAATATCCTGACGAGAAATAAATAAAACAGATGCGAGGCTCAACACCACGCATCTTTTTATTTTGTCTTCTTGATTGTCTTTCCTATCCTTTGGATGAGCCCTTCTTTTTCTAATGATGAGATGAGTCTAGATAACGTCTCTCTTCTGATATTCAGTTTAAGCGCTAAATCGGTGACGGATTTCATATGGATTACATCTCCGTTTATGGAGAGGTAGTAGAAGAATCTCTCTTCAATGTCCTGGATGGACAGAGTTTTCACGCTTTTATTGAGCCTATCTCCATCCTCTGCGGACTTGGTTAAGTAATAACGGAGGAATGCGGGGGAAGTGGACAAGGCTTTTTCAAGGTTCTCTTTTGTTAACAGGGCTACCGTTGTGTCATTCACAGCCTGAACGCTTCCTCTATACCTGTTTGATGGGGAATATATTAGGTTATTGCCAAACATATCGCCTTTTTGAACGGATTTTAGGAGTATTTCATTACCGTGATAGGTGATTGAAGTGATCTTGATGGATCCGGATAACACCAATCCTACGAACACGCATTCTTCGCCTTCGTGGAACAGTATCTCACCAGACTTTAGGTCTCTAGTTATGTAATAATCCTTATTAATTTCATTAAACATAGTAAAAGTGTGATTTAAATCACATATTAATATACTCCAAGTCTATATACTTTCCACGAGGAAAAATCATTATGAAAAAGAACATCGCATTATTAACACTTATCGCCGGACTTCTCGCAAGCTGCGGCTCCACAAACGGAAACGTCTCATCTTCTAAAGAAGAGACATCGGTTGAATACCCATCATCATGGAACATCACAACTCCAACTGGCGCTCCAGCATTGGCGTTCTA
>DCHU01000026.1 GCA_002314915.1 Caryophanales bacterium UBA1744 | reverse complement strand
TCTCCATTGATTTGGAGGGTGATTGTGTCTGTTTCAGATTTGAGGTTATTGCCCATCATGAGAGCAGCGGACATTGAACGCCCTAATGCTGCGGTGCAGATAGGTGATAGGTTATGTATCTCTCTAGCGTGGTCAACGAGGTTTCTCGATGAGATTGCCCAAGCAAGAATCTGCTCGTTTGCGTTCGCTCTAATTAAGTAGTCATCATTGTTCTCTTTATCGCTATAGAAAAGGGTTCTAGAGAAGGCGAATGTGACCAAGTGTTTAGACATGACTTCGGTCTCTAAGTCGACATCACCCTGAGCGCATAACTCAAAGTGATGTTTCTCATAGAACTGGAAATCGCAATCGCTGTCGGTTACGACTGAATATCTCTCTAATCTATGGTTTTTGGAGAGATATCTGAACAAATCAGTGCCAATTCCCTGTCTTTTGAATGGTTTATCGACTGCAAAGAGGAGAATCTCACCCTTTTGTCCCGCAGGGATGTATTTGGATAATTCCTCGATATGCTTCTGGTATTTCTCCACGTATGGGAGCATCGTGTGCTTGCTGAGTTCAATGAAATAGCTTTGTGAGATTTCATCGACTTTGGTCTTGGAGAACATGAGTTTTCCATCAACGTGTTTTGTGATGATAAAGCCGATGAGCTTCCCGTTTATGACATAGGAATATGCCTCGGTCGCTTCCTTTAAATAATTGGCGATGTAGACGTGGCAGAATGCGTTAATGACATTCTCGTCTTTAAGATATGTTTCGAAGCACATGCCTTCTTTGATAATTCTAGAGGCTTCTTCGAAATCCGATAATTCAAATGGTCTGATGTTATTCATGCCGCTATTATATGGAGGTTATCTTTACGATAAAAGATAAACTCATCCAATTTGAGACGAAATATAAGATTACCGATATATATAAGACCTCAAATTGAGGTCTTTTGATTATTTAATCTTTAATATATTAATGTTTTATTTATAATAACCCTTAACGCGGAGGAAATTAGTTATGTCCAGAGCAGACCAGATTTTCGTTGATAACATGAGAGAGATCCTTGAAACAGGATTCTCCGATAAAGATTTACCTGTCCGTCCTCATTGGGAAGACGGCACACCAGCCCACACCATTAAGAAATTCTGTATCGTTAATAGATACAATCTTCAGGAGGAACTCCCAATCCTCACAATCAGAAGAACCGCATTCAAGTCATGCTTGGATGAGCTCCTTTGGATTTGGCAGAAGAAGTCCAACAACATCCATGACCTCAAATCTCACATCTGGGATTCTTGGGCGGATGAAACTGGATCAATCGGTAAAGCATATGGTTATCAGTTAGGCGTTAAACACAAATACGTAGAAGGCGAGTTTGACCAAGTTGATAGAGTTCTTTATGACTTGAAGCACAACCCACAGTCAAGACGTATCATGACCAACATCTACAACTTCCAGGATTTACATGAAATGCATCTCTACCCATGTGCATATTCAATGACATTCAATGTCACGGGAGACACATTAAACGGAATCCTCAATCAGAGAAGTAACGATATGCTCACCGCGAACAACTGGAATGTCCTTCAGTATTCTCTCTTAATCATGATGTTTGCTCAGGTTTCAGGCTTAAAGCCAGGAACACTCGTCCACGTTATCTCAGACGCACACATCTATGATAGACACGTTGATATCGTTAAGGAAATCATCGCAAAACCACAGCATAAGGCTCCAACTCTCAAGATTAATCCAAACGTTAAGAACTTCTATGACTTCAAGTTGGAAGACTTCGAACTCGTTGATTATGAATACGAGAAATTAGAAACAAAGATCCCGGTGGCTATTTAATATGATCAAATCAATTCTTTGCGTAGATAACAAATACGGTATCGGAAAGAAGAATGACCTTCTCTTCCATCTCCCTGTTGATATGAAATACTTCAGGGAAACAACAAGAGGACACGTTGTCTTCATGGGTGAGAACACATTGCTCTCGTTCCCTGGTTCTAAACCACTCCCAAAAAGAGTGAATGTAGTCTTATCTCAAGACGTCACCCATAACTATGAAGGTGTTGAGAATATTCACACATTCGATGAGTTCCTCAAGAAGATGAAAGAATACTCCGCATCAGATGATGTCTTCGTCATTGGTGGAGCATCAATCTATCGACAGACACTTCCATACGTTGATGAGGTATTGCTCACAAAAGCTAACGCAGACGGCGGTGCAGAGGTTTTCTTCGTTAACTTGGATGAACATCCGGATTTCGAGTGTGTTGACCCAGGAGAGCCTATAATGGACGGGGAAATCGAAATCAGATTCACAAAATACGTGAATAAAAACAAAAAAGAGATCTAATAAAAGAAAGACGACCTTACGGTCGCCTTTTTATACTAAGTCTTTGAAGTTGATGTCAACATCTCCGCCTTCGTCATTGAACGTTCTCTCGTTCGAAGTTGATATAACGTCCTGAGGGGATAACTCAGCAATATCGAACTCTGGTTTTTCAAATTGTTTCATTCTTAGTTACCTCCGTTTATTTCATCCAGGAATGATCTTGCGATGTCTGATACATCAACATATGTTTTTGTTCCATTTTCGTTGTTATAACTTACAGTCTCAGTTGAATTCGTATAAGCGTTTAACAGTGAGATGACAGAATATGTTTTAGGTTTTGTGAAGTGGTATAGGCCATCAACTTGGATATAACCAACTACCATGATGTTCGTGTTATATGCAGATGATGGAATGTCGTTGATGCGCACTGTGTACGAACTAGAGTTGTAGTCTTTCCAAGTCATCTTGTTTCCGGATAGAGAATCAATTGATACTCGTGTTCCGTTCAACCCGGTATAGAGACTTTCATCACCGTTAACCTTAATGATTGCTCCAGCGGTTGTGTAATCCGTTCTTTCGGAGAAGTCATACGACAGTTTTATATTCATCGAAACATCTTTGAAATCTTTCATCAGATAGTCGCCATCTTCGTTCGTGTAGTCGGTGAATTTGAATGACAAGTTTGCGGTTGGTTCCGATTTTGCAAAGGAATCCGGTTCAAAGTAACCATATAGGCATACAGGGAAAACATATGTAGACGATGTACTTAGATAGCAAGAGAACCTAGAGGAACTCTTGTTATATCTAATGGTGTTTCTTTCTCCCGCCAATGCAGATATCGTTGCAGTTCCATCATCATTTAATGTGATAGAGAAACTAGAGTAGTTATCCAAAGACGTGTTGTCGACAAGATTGTTGTATGTTCCGTCTACTGCTGATAGATAATTCCCGTCTTCGGTTTTAAAACAATAGGAGTTATCCTGCAGCCCAGGTAGCAGTGTTAGCGTTGTTGCTGACTGAGCGTCGGATAAAGTGGATGCATCGTCGTTCTTGGTGATATTGGCATCGTTTCTGTAATAGGTTGTCGCTGTTCCGATTGCCTTTTCATATTCAGCTGCAACAATCGTTACCTTGCTTCCCAAGATAAGTTGATCGTTAGATGTGAACTTTGTAAATATGTTTTCTTCTGGTTCATCATTATTTATTGGATCTGATGATGACGATGTAGATGACGAAGATGATGAAGAAGATCCTCCGCCAGTTTCTTCTCCTAAATATGCTTTTCTTATAGAAATATCATCAAACGTGACGGTTGATTTGTTGAATGCTGCCTTTGCCCATGAAGGGAAATCAACGAACGGGTTTCTATTTCCCTGAATACCGAGATAGACAAGGTCGTTTCTTCTAATTTCCTCATCGTCTACCGGATCTTGTTCATTCCATTCTAAAAGATCAGATAATTCTCCATATGCAATTGCGGATGATGCTGTGTTTTCTGGGGTTTTTGTTCCAGAGAGCTGAGTTACTTTATCCGCAAGAGTTAAAGCGGGTGTGTGGTAACTGCTGTCGTTCGGGTCAACCTCATAGTTGTGATACCTAGCTATCATGTAGAAACAAGCTCTTGCAATATCGCCCTTGTCTTCGTCGTTTGGTTCATATACTTCGCAACCGTTTTTGTCCAGACCGACATATCCTACACATTCACCGGTAATTTTCGAGGTGTATGGGGCGGTTGTTGAAGCATCTTTATTTGCGACGTTTCCGTAAGGGATGTTTGAATGAGCACTGCTGTTTCCGACATGTTCTCCGGCTCTAAGATTGTGAGCGTCACATCCGGCAGTCAAATGCTCGTAAAGTGTATTTGTTGTTTTTCCATTGGAATCAGTGTATGAACCATTGAAACCGTTGGATTTAGGAAAAACGTGTTCCCTATCTATTTGAACGTTACCTTGTGAGTATGTCGCCGTCGCGGTTGACGATCCGGAATGGGACGTTACATCCCAATCTGTGTAATATTCAAAGGTGCCTTTATTTATTCCAGTTTCAACGTAGATAGGGGATTTGCAATACAACGAATTCACCCATATTCCAGAAGTTTTCCACTTACCAGTGGATACCTCTGTTGCTGTTAAAGGGGACAATGAGTAGTCTCTTTCATAAAGATAATAACCCTTCCAACTAGTCGAAGAAGAGGAATCGCCACTTGAATAGATAACTTTCTTTTGTCCATTTTTAAGTAATGTCTGAAGCTTAGTTAAGAATGAGTCGCCTTTGTCTCCGACTTTAATCGTGGAGTAATAGGCCTTAACCTCATCGCTAGTTGGTGAATAGAAAATACTGTCCTTGGTAATGTTTAAGGAAGAGGATGGTAACGCTCTAGAGGCATTTTTCTTTCCTGAGTGGAGGGATGATACCTTTGTGAGTTCAACCCCTGATACCGCGAGGAATGATGTTGCCGCTACAATTGTGAGAAACCTGATAAATTTCATAGTAGGTTATTATTTTTAATAAAACCCCTCAAATCAACATAAAAATGCATTATTTGTGAACTTGATTAGTTTTCATCGTCTTTATAATATATTTCACGTATGCAAAAGAATATTCTCGGACTTGATTTAGGCAAAGGCAGCTTAGGTATCGCTATATCTAGAAGCGGTATGTTTGTGTCTCCTCTCAAAGAGGTTAGATTCCACGCTGGCGATTATGATGAGTGCATCAAACTCTTTTTAAAGACAATCGAACTTGAGAAGATTGAGCATATCGCAATCGGATTACCTCTTTTCCCATCTGGCGATCCATGTGAGATGACACCAATCGTTGAGGCCTTCATCGAAAAAATAAAGCCTCTATTCCCTAACGTTGATATCAACAAAGTGGATGAGAGAAACTCAACAGTTGAAGCGGCAGCGATGCTACACGCGAACAACAAGAACAGCAAGAAGCAGAAGGCTTGCATAGACTCCGCAGCAGCGATGATCATCTTAGAGAGATATTTAGATTCAATTGGACAGCTATAAAAAGTTGTCCTTTTCTTTTAAAAAACTATTGCAGTTAGCCATAACTAACTATATAGTAATGAGTAGTTAGGAGGGACTAACTAATCTATGAAAAGAAACGAAATTAAAAAACTCAAACTTTCTGCGATAGTGATAGCCGTCACTTATGTTGGTCTAGCAGTGGTAGGCACCATTATCAGCACCCTAATCTATTAAAAAACTGGAGAATCCTGCATTTCTATAAACTTCTTCCTCGGATTTGCGGGATTTTTCTTTTGAAAACAACATTTTAGATATGTCTAACTCATATAAGTCACTATGATAGTGGCTTATGATACGTTTACTTGAAAAGATATTTATAGGTAAGGACAAAGACCTTACCGACCCTAAAGTCCGTTCCCAATACGGAACACTCGGAGGAGTTTTAGGCATTGTCTGCAACATCCTTTTATTTGCATTAAAGATCACAATCGGAATTATCATGAATTCCTTAGCCATCTTATCTGACGCTTTCAACAACTTGTCGGATATGTTCTCATCAATCGTTTCTATCTTCTCTGCAAAATTGAGTGCAAAGAAACCTGATAAGGACCATCCGTTTGGTCACGGAAGAATTGAATACATCGCAACGATGATTGTCGCTATGGTTATCATTGTCGTAGGTTTTGAACTAATCATGTCTTCAATCGAGAAGATTATCGCCGGTGTTAATGGAACAGCGGGCGATCTCGTATTCTCTTGGGTTTCAATCGGCATTCTTGCTGCATCACTTTTGGTGAAGCTCTGGATGTTCTTCTATAACAGATATCTTGGAAAGAAGATTAACTCATCAGTTTTGATGGCAACCGCTACAGATTCAATCAACGACGTTATCACAACTACAGCGGTTCTCCTCGTCACAATCGCTGCTCACCTTTGGTTTGAAGATTACTATTTCTATGCTGACGGAGCGGTCGGTATCATCATCGGCGGCGTCATCATCTTCAATGGTATCAAGATTGTTATCGAATCAATCGGCGACCTTCTTGGAAGAGCCTCTTCAGAAGAGGAAGTAAACGCAATCGAGGAGTTCCTCTTAAAGGACCCACACATCTTGGGCTGCCACGACTGTATCGTTCATGACTATGGACCAGGCAGAAAGTTCGCGGTTGTTCACTGTGAGGTTGACCAGGATTCGGATATTGTTGAGGCTCATGAAGTTATTGATGGCCTCGAAAATAAAATAGAGACCCAACTTGGGGTATTCCTCACCGTTCATATGGATCCAATTGATAACAAGTCCGAGACAATCGTCACGGTCCGCAATGTCATTCAGTCAGTTATCAATGAGTTGGATGATAGATTAACGTTCCACGATCTTAGAATCACGAATGGTGAACACAACATCAACGTCATCTTCGACATGGTTGTTCCATTTGAATACACGAACGAAAAAATACATGACACAATCAGCGCAATCCGTGTAAAAGTTAAGCAAATCAACCCTAAATACACGACAGTTGTTAAGATTGACCACAAAATGTAGGCAAAAGAAAACTCCCCATTTCTGAGGAGTTTTTTTGTTTAAGCGAAGATGTCTATGTAATCGATGTTGGTGCAAGTTGCCTTACTCGTTAAGACGATTGTGTTCTCGCCTTTTACTATGTTGAATAGGCCTACATCAACATTTGTCCAATAGTGATAATCTCTTGTGCCTGTTGTTCCGTTTTTGGTAACGGTTGGGTCTTCTCCTATGAATTCCTCTTCGTTAATCGTTATTCCGAATAGGCTTGATAGGGCGTAATCGGTTGTTCTAGCCGACAGTCCTATATTCAGAAGCGCCTGCTTAGCGGTGTCGGAGTTGAATTTGAATGTCAGGGTTCTTCCTGCTCCGCCGTCAAGGTCGCCGACGTAGCTGTTTCCGGATATTCCTTCATCAGTTTTTTCTTTAACCGTTCCTGCGTTTCCGATTGTTGCTGTCTCAGCTTCAATTCTTGTTGCAGTCTTGCCTTCCTTGAACTTGGATAGATCGACTACCTCTTTCTCTACATAGTAGCTATCGAGGAAGAGTGTTCTCTTGTTTGCCCAGCTGCGGAGGAATGATTTAGCCTGCGCCTCTGTCTTGAATGACTTGACATCGCTTCTGACTTCGAAGTCAACTTCACGGTTGCTTCCGATTGTTCCTGGCCATTTGTCGAAGTTCTTCTTATAGTCAGCTTCATACGTCTTGGAGTAGTCATCCATCATATCGAGGACTCTTGTGAAGAGCTTTTCTTCTTTTGCCTTAGTCCACTTTGCAGCAACGAGGTTCATGAACCATTCTTCTCTAGCGAAGAGTGCTAACCACTGGTTGGATGATTTAGCTGCATAAGCGCCCTGTGAGTTCTCGACTGTTCCGGCTCTAACGCCTAACGATGAGTCGAAGTCCCATGGACAGTCGCATTTGATCTTTTTGCTTCCTGTCTCTGACATATCGAGAGATAAGTAGAATGATGAGTATCCGATATCTGGGTCGCAGACATAGTCTGAGAGGACGAACATCGAGACGAATGAGTCAATATCGAAGTACTTTGAGAGAAGTTCCTGAGAGTTTGTTAACTCTGAATCAACCAAAGCCTCATCGACGATTTCGTGATACTTCTTGCTGACTGTTGCGTCATAGAGAACTGTGTAGAGTTTCTCGAGGCGGTTCTTGATGTATGGAACCTGTGTATCTTTGTTGGTGATGTTGCTTCCGATTGTGTAACCCTGCTCCATTCTCACGAAGTTTTCGCCTGAGTGGTGCTGTGTATATGCCTTTGGAGAGTAGTTGACTGTGAATGTTGGATCGCCGTCTGGTCCTTCAAGATCATAGTAGTGGTCCATCTCAAACCAATATCCTGTATCGGTTGTCATCTTTCCCGCTGCCTCAGGGTCTTCGATTTCAACACGTCCGGACTTAACTTCCTTCTGCTCGCCGAGGAGATACATTCCCCAATAGATGTCGTTGATGTAGAAGTGGACTGGTGTGAAGTCTGAGACGAAGATCTCTTCTCCGAATAAGTTTCTTGCGATGTAGAATCCGGTTGCGTTTCTAAGCATTGCGGAGTCCTTAACATCTGCTAAGAGAACCCATTCCTTGAACTTCTTGCCCTCATTCAAGCCGAACATATTAACTTTTGTATCGAACTTAATCTTGAATGGCTTTTTCTGATAGTTAGCGGTGTAGTTACCTCTGACTTTCATCTTTCCTACGACATTGTCGAGTTTGTATTCTGACATACAACCTTCTGTTGAGATTGTGCCAGCTGCGTATGGCTTTTCGCTTTCTCTAGTTGGGGTAGTTGCCCAGCTTGTTCCGGCTTCTGTGTTGAATCTGATTGTTGGAGCGGATGAGAAGATTGTGTAATCTGCATCCTTCTTTGTGACAGGCACATCTGGTGCTGACGACGTAGATGAACTTGTCTTTGTTTCTGAGCTCGTCTTTGTTGATGAGCTTGTTTTCTGCTCTGATGATGTCTTTGTCTCAGAAGATGTCTTTGTTTCTGAGCTTGTTTTGGTTTCGCTCTTCTGGCTTGTTGCGGTTTCCTTTGAACTTTCTTCAGGCTTGCTTGATGCTGGGTTTGAGCCGCATGCTACAAGCATTGCGAATGAAGCAAAAAGAACGGCAAAGTTTCTTTTCTTCATAGAGTATTCCTCCTGGTAACCAAATGTTATCAATAGATGAAGGTTAAAAAACTACCGTTCTTGTTATGTTTTATAGACTATTTTGTGTTTACAAATCGTTCTGTAATGAGAAATCGCCAGGTTTAATCCAGCCCATTTTTCTAAAGAACAAATCGATTCCAAAAACCAATAAGAGTGGTGCGACAATGCAAACTGCGACAACCCAGATGATGCTCAACCAGTTGTAGTTTGTGCATGCCCAGAGGTTCAATGGTCCAACGAGTCCAGATGTGCCCATGCCTGCCGAGACAGACAACGCTGATACGGACATATCCTCAACGAACCAAGCCTGATTGAATGTTAGGGCAAGAGGTCCTAAAACTGCTGATGTAATGATGGTTGGGAGCCAAACCATTGGCTTTCTGATGATATTTTTGAACTGGAGCATTGATGTTCCGATGCCAACGGCAATGACTGAACCCCACTTGTTATCGCGTGCTGTATGGATAGCGAATCCAAGCATCTGAGTGCAGCATCCGATGAGTGCTGCGATAGATGCGAGACGTGTTCCGCCGATTGCGATTGCAACACAGATGGCAACTGATGAGATAGGTGCCGTAAGTGCCATACCAACAAGTGTTGATACGATGATGCACATGATGAATGAGAGCACTCCGTTGATGTTGAAGCTCCACTGGATGATCTGTGATAAGAATAAAGTAACCTGGTGTACCCACTGTGAGAGTAAGAGTGAGTAGACCATGCCGATTGCCAATCCGACTAACGGGATGAGCAATAGATCCACAGGAGTCTTTCTTCTCATGATGTACTTGATGCCGAGCATTGCGAGAATGACTGACACATAGCATGAGAGAGGGTCTGAAATGGTTGTAACTGTGAACTGGATGCTATCTCCTGCAGCATTTACCGCTGGTAACCAGTTGAACATTGAGTTACCAAGCATGCCTGCCGCCATAGCAGCGACAACAGTTACTCCTTTCTTGTTGAGGGATAAGGCTACGCCTAATCCGATGCCAGCGCCCATAAGTGCCTTGATGACTGTGGACCAGCTGGAGATGATTGTTAATCCTGGGATTTTTGCGAACAAATCAAAGATTGTTCCGATGATTAAGGTTCCGAATAAACCAATGGCCATACCATTGGTGGTCTTCATTGCCTTATCTTTTAGATTGGCCCAGAAACTAACCTTGTTTTCTGCATTTTCTTCCGCCATAAATTACGCCTCCTTAAAGCGTTGATAAAAATATAACACTCTGTGTTTATTTGTATAGGATATTTTTTACCGATATAAGGACTCTCGCATTTTTTCCGTTGGTGTTATAGTTATTGCACCTAACAAAAGGGAGATACTTTATGGAAAACGAAAACGTTTCAGTCCAGGGTGGCTCCAGCACAATGAAATTCTCTAAGGACTATTTAAAGAGAACGATTTGGATTGGTCTTGCCTTCTTTGGGATCTTATTGGTGTGGCAGCTTTACAACACATACTGCTCTCCAATGCTCGCAATGCTCTTCGCCAAGAGCGATTATCCAACTCAGATCGAGGCCGCTAGAGCAGCTGGCTTCACGACAATGAAGGATATCTTGGCACACGGCTACATCACTTCAGAGGACTACCTCAACATTCAGTGGAAAGTCGGTATCATCATGGCGCTCGACAACATCGCAGCCCTCTTCATGATGCCACTCTTCGGAAACTGGTCAGATAAGACCAAGTCCAAACTCGGAAAGAGAATGCCATTCATCATCGTCGGCTCAGTCGTCACAGCATTCGTCTTACCTCTTATTCCTTTATTCTTCAACATGGGTATGGAGAATACGGGCAACACAACCGCAGCATTAATCGGTTTAGTCTGCACAATGGTCGTCGTCATCATGTTTATGATGTCGTACCGTTCTCCAGCAGTCGCATTAATGCCTGACCTCACACCAAAACCATTACGTAGTAGAGCAAACGGCGTCATCAACGTCGTTGGCTATGTCGGCGGTGCAATCGGTGCTATCTTCGGCATCGTCATCGCAGTTTCAAAATACATGGATGGAAGTGCTAGATCACTCTGGACACTTGAAATCCCATTCCTTGTTTGCTCAGTCGTCCTTCTAGCTTCACTCGTCTTGCTCTTATTCAAGGTCAAAGAGAACAAGTTACATGAGCAGTTAGATGCAGAAATCGCACGTGGCGACGCTATGGGCGAATCTGCTGAACAGGTCACAACAAGCGGCAAACTCTCAAAGAACAACCTCAGAAACCTTGCCCTCATCTTAGTCGCAGAAATCTTCTGGTTCATGTCATTAAACGGCATCGAAACATTCCAGACAAACTACTTGATGTTCCACTTCAACACATCATCTGGTGGCGGCGCTATCATGACAGTTTTGTCCGGTGCAGCTTCAGTCTGCGGATTCTTGATTGCAGGCCCAATTGCAGACAAAATTGGCCGCAAATGGACAATTTTCACTGGAATTTGCACAGTTGTTGCAGGTTATGCAGCATACGCAATCGTTGGTGCAGTCACTCCTCAGGCAGCTGTCATGGACTTCTCATCCAGCTTCCCTTGGACATTCTTCATCATCACTCCAATCATCGGTCTTGGAACATCACTCATCCACATTTGTTCCTTCCCTCTCGTCACCGACTACTGCACATCAGACAAGCTTGGTAAATTCACTTCTCTTTACTACACAGCTTCGATGCTTGCTCAGTCAGTAACCCCAATCCTCATCGGTCTTATCTTCATGGCTGTCGGATCATGGAACGCTCTTCCAATCTACTCAGCTGTCTTGATGCTTATCGCAGGCGCAATCTTCTTCTTTGTTAAGGCTCCACACAAGAACGACAAAGCAAAGAACGCTAAAGGCCTCGAGGCTCTCGGCGCAGACGATTAATCACTAACAAAAATAAAGCCTCCTTCAATTTTTTGAGGGAGGTTTTCTTATCTTCAAATTTTTGAAAGATTGTCATAACACGATATTTTGATTTCTTTAAACTATCCCACGTTGTTTAGAAACGAATAATTATGGTCTATAGTGGGTTTGCATCATTCTTCCAAAACTTGGGAAACATTCTAACGGCTATGAATAAAGGCAACGCGCTTGTCTACATGCTAATAGCCATGTTATTCGTAACCTCAGCTGCATTCTTCATTGTTATGGCCATCAAGATGGAGCTGAAGGATATAAAACCTAAAAAGAAGCAAGAGAAAAAGCCGTCCTAATGGGCGGCTTTCTTTTGTTTGAGTGTTTACTCAGCCTTTGGCTCTTCTGCCTCAGGAGCAGCTGATTCAACGGCTGGTGCTGGTTCTTCTTTTGGATCCTTGAGGATGACGTTGAGTAAGATACCAAGGATCATTGAAGCAGCGGTTGATGTGATGATTAAGTTGTAGTGGTCTAAGACGCCGGTTGTGACGACCTTGACGACTGAATATGCGGTTGTTCCATCGAGGAATGCTCCGACGACTGTTTCGCTGCCGGTGAGTTCTGATGTGAGGACATTGACATATGAGACTGTTTCAACTCTTGATGGGAAGAAGTTGAATGCTAAGCCACCGATGCCTGCGACTAAGATAACTGAAGCGATGAAGATGTTCTTTGGTTTGCTGAAGTCAATCTTCTCAGCGATGAGCATCTTAACACCTGATGATGCGATGAATCCATAGAGGATTAATGAGACACCACCTGTGACACAGGCAGGAATTGTTGAGAGTAATGCGGTAAATGGTGTGAAGAAACCAATTACGATAGACATGAGAGCTGCAAGGATAACGACATTGACTGAAGCGATTCTTGTTGTACCGATAACAGCGACGTTTTCACCATAGGTTGTATTTGCAGCACCGCAGAGTGCGCCAGAGATTGCTGTAGCAACTCCGTCACCAGTTAATGTTCTTGTCATACCTGGCTCTTCGTTTAAGAGGTCGCGGCCAAGGATGTTTCCGAGGTTCTCGTGGTCACCGATGTGTTCACAGACTGTGACGAGTGAGACAGGGATGAAGAGTAATGCGACTGTGCCGATTGTTGCCCAATCGAAGTTCTTGATTTCATTGAATCTTAAGAAGATGAATGACTGAGCATCGTTTGGAAGGAATACTTTCCAGTTGAAGATCTGAGCGATGATATCGCCAGCATTTCCTGATTTGAATCCTTCTGCGATTGCTACGAATGGTGAGAAGTTGACGATGTTGAAGTATGCGTTACCGCATGCTGTGTATCCGATTAATGTGAATAAGAGAGCTGCGACATAGCCTGAGCCCATACCAATGATGAATGGGATTAATCCAATCATTGATTTTCTTCCGTAGTGGGAAGCGAGTGCGGTTGCGAACATTGCGATGAGACCGCAGACAACGCAGATGAGGTTGTACTCAGCTCCAGCATTGACGCCTGTTAAGTTATTGATAGCGGATCCTGCAAGTCCAAGACCGATGACCATGATTACTGGTCCAACGATGATTGGAGGGAGGAGCTTATTGATCCATTTTGTTCCGACGAACTTGATGACGAGTGCGATTGCAACGTAGACAAGTCCGACAAAGAGCATACCTAAGATTAAGGCTGCATAGTTTCTGCCAGCTGCTTCGTGGATGAGACCAACTGCTAAAGCAGATGACATAGGTGAGAGGTAAGCGAATGATGATGAGAGGAAGACAGGTGACTTCTTCTTTGTCATGAAGATATAGAACAAGGTGCCGATACCAGCGGCAATTAATGTGGCTGCGATAGGCAAGCCGGTGATGAGAGGCACGGTGATACATGCCACGAGCATCGCTAAGACGTGCTGGATTCCGAATAAGAACCAATGCGACAGTTTCTTAGGATTCTCTTCAACGTCTAAGACAAGATTCTTTTCCATTGATGTTTCCTCCTGAATCTTTCTTAAAAAAAGACTCGGCACTGATACCGAGTCGATTCTTAATTATTTGGAATAAAGGGAATAAAAGAGATAGTGGTGCTAAGCGATCTGACCTCTAACAAAACACATGAGCACATATTCTTCTTCCTTGCTTTTCCTGCCGGTAATTTTCCACGTATGAACACGTAAGTCAACGAATAAATGCTATTTGTATAAAAGATTTTTCTTCTGCTTGGTTTATGTTGAAAAATAGCATTATTTGAACTAGAATATAATTCTTCCCTCAAAGGAAAAATATAGAGTCCATCGGGACTTTTTTATTTTTCTTGGCTATTTTATACAAAAACTCTTTTCATTTGATACGAGGTTATTAAACTTGATAAGGGCACCCCAGGAGAATTTACATATGGATTTATCCAAATACACAAACGTCACATTTGTTGACCATCCTTTACTCAAGCACAAAATCTCAAAAATGAGAATGGTTGAGACACCTACATCAGAATTCAGACAATTGGTTAAAGAAGTCGCAGTCCTCGAAGGCTACGAAGCATTCAAATCAATCCCAACCAAAATGGTTGAGATTCAGACTCCAATCGAGAAAACAGTACAGCCTTTCGTCGAAGGCAAGAATATCTGCTTCGTTCCAATCTTAAGAGCAGGACTTGGCATGGTTGATGGAATGGTTGAGCTCATCCCAACCGCACACGTAGGCCATTTAGGTATGTATCGTAACGAGGAGACTCACACTCCAGTTGAATATTACTGCAAGCTTCCAAAGAGCATCGCAAACCACAAGGTCTTCCTTCTTGACCCAATGCTCGCTACAGGCGGTTCCGCAATCGATGCAGTTGAATCCCTCCTTAAGCATGGAGTTAAGGACATCACATTCATCTGTATCATCGCCGCTCCAGAGGGTGTTGCTGCATTTGCAGAAAGATTCCCTGACATCCCAGTTTACGTCGGTGCACTTGATAGACAGCTCAACGAGAATGCGTACATCTGCCCAGGCTTAGGTGACTGTGGCGACCGTATCTTCGGAACTCAGGTTGACGACTAATTATTAAAAACAAGCTCGGATAAAACCGGGCTTTTTAAATGCCGTATTTCGCATTTCTGTCGTTTTTGCCAAGATATTTAACGGTTTTTACGAGGAAATAATATGTCAAAAAAGAAAAGATATAGAAGATATGAAGAGCCTAAGGATCCATTAAAAGTGGCATCAACCGTATTCGCGGTTTTAGCCACCCTTCTCGTTTGGGTCATCGGTATTAGCTTGATTGTTATAGGAATAATATATAAAGAAAATTTCTGGAGTGTAGGCAAATACTTTGTCTTCTCTGCCCCTTCGATATTTGTGTTCCTCGTCATCTCAGTTGTTCTTGGTAAAAGAAAAAACGCATCCTCAACGGTGCGTTTTGTTTTTATTTGCTTTCTTCTTCGAACTTCTTATCGAGCTCAGCCTTTTCTTCTGGAGAGAGGTTGAACACGTAAGGAGTGGTTCTATAGATTTCTTGATAGTCGAGTCCGTATCCGCAAAGGAACTGGTCTCCGTGGTCTTTTATTCCTGCAAAATCAACTTTAACATCGTTTTTTCTGGACGTTTCTTTGTCAAACAAGGAGACGACAAGGACTCTCTTAGGGTTCTTTGATTTAACGTGCTTTATGAGATATGCCATGGATAAGCCGGTATCTACGATATCCTCAACGATGATAGCGGTTCTGCCCTGGAGGTCAAAGCTGATGTCTTTCTTGAGCTGAACGATACCCGTTGAATGCGTTCCTGAGTATGAGGAGATCTGGATGAAGTCCATATAGAACTCACGATCGACCTTTCTCACCAAATCCATCAAGAATGGAAGTGCGCCATTCATGACGCCGATAAATACAGGGAACTTTTCTTCACCCTTTAATTCCTCGGTTAATTCACGTCCGAGTCGTGTGCAGATATCTGCGATCTGCTGCTCTGTTAAAACTATGTCTCTCATGACTCTATATTTTACCTTCTGAAGATGTGATTTGCCACGCTTTGAAAGCAATTTCAGTCTATAAAATAGAGTTGCATCGACTATCATTGTCACAAATTGTAAAAAAATGGTGTCTTCACCTTTAATTTACTAATTTGTATAGTAAAATATCTACTGCAATTGGAGGTCATACATATTATGGCAAAGGAAAATAAAGCAAAAGGCCTTTGGACTGAGTTCAAGGCATTTATCAGCCGTGGTAACGTTCTCGATATGGCAGTTGGTGTCATCATCGGCGGCGCATTCAATGCAATTGTTACAGCATTCACCAACATCTTATTAAGCTTATGCACATGGGCAGTCCCAGGTGGTCTTAAGGGCTTAGTTACAGTTCTCCCAGCATTAAACGATGCTCAGAGAGGTCTTGCAGGAATCGGACAGAAGTTCGACGCTGCAAACTTACAGTCATTAGCAACAACAGTCGCTGCTTCAAACTATGCAGATCAGATTGCTGCTAATCCAAACTACCTCGTTGAGAATCCAAACCTCATCGAATCTGCTAAGTCATTCCTCACAAGCAAGTACACACTTCACGGAGCAACTTATACTTACAACCTTTCAGCTGTTATCGACTGGGGAACATTCATCAATGCTGTCATCTCATTCCTCATCGTCGCATTAACACTCTTCATCGTTGTTAAGGTTGCATCTGCAGTTTCAAAGAAGAGAATCGAAATGCAGGAAAAGGCAAAAGCTGCTTTAGCAAAGAAGGAAGAACCAGCTGCTGAAGAAGCTGCTGCTGAATAATCTACCTTTAGATAATTCGAAATTAGAAAGCCTGAAAATGGCTTTCTTTTTTTGTTCCTTTGATTAGACTATTGCTATGGCAAGACATTATAACTTTGAAGAAATTGAGAACTTCCGTGAACTCGGAGGATATGAGACACCTTACGGCGAGACCGCATATGGTGTTGTTTTCCGTTCAGGATGTTTAAGTGATGCGACTGATAATGATTTAAAGAAGATCCAATCTTTAGGTGTAAAATCCGTTATCGATTTCAGAACAGAAAAGACAAAACTTGAGTACCCGGATAAGACTTATGGAGTCCCAGGAATCAAGACATATCAGATAAGCGTAAACGGCGGTGGACGCATTGCCTTGGATTTCGACGATATGGTCGAATCCTATATGGAAATGTTCGAAAACCCAGCAAATTCACGCGAAATCCTTGAAATAATCGCAGATTGTGAGAAACCTTGCATAATTCACTGCACAGCTGGAAAAGATAGAACTGGGGCATACGTAATGCTTTTGTTGTGGGCTGCCGGAGTGTCTTTCAACGATATATGTGCAGACTATATTTTGACTTACCCACTAGTTCCAAAACTCTATTCAAGAGCGTTCAACGGCAATGAACCTAAGTACCCACTTTGCGTCCTTGAACCAAACTCTCAATTCTTCCCAAGAGTGTTGAAGGAGTTCGAGAAGAGATACACATCCCCAAAAGAATTCTTTAAATCGGTCGGTTTAAGCGAAGCAAGGATTGCTACGCTCTGCAATATGCTTCATAAGCAAGAGAAGAGTTGTGGCGCGGTTGTCTTCAATGATGGGAAGATCCTCGTAGAGCATATGGCTGGTGGCCATTACTCAATTCCTAAAGGACATGTGGAACCATATGATGACGGTGAGAAAGGGACCGCTTTAAGAGAGATTAAAGAGGAAACCGGGTTAGACGTCGAGATAGTGGGGGATGAGTCTTATTTCATCTATTATTCCCCATTCCCTGGATGCGTGAAGAAAGTCGTGTTCTTCAAAGCTATTGCAAATAAAACTGAGACCGTTGCTCAGGAATGTGAGGTATCGGATCTCATGTGGTTAACACCTGAAGAAGCCATTAACAAAGTTACCCATGATAGCGATAAAGACGTTATTAGATGGGCATTATCTAGATAATGATTAACAAATGTCAAAATTATGCTAAAATTTTGGCATGAGAACACAGATTCAACCAATTTCATCTCTTAGAGATACAAACAAACTAGAAAGTGACCTCAGGGAAAATGACGGCACTTTATTCATCACCAAGAACGGTTATTTGGACTTGGTGGTTTTATCACCGGAAACTTACGATAGGTTAACACCTACTGGCACTGCCTATATAACCGAACCTTCCGCTTTAAAGCAGCCTTCTATGGCTTTCAAAGAACAATCCACTCCATTAGGTTTCGTGCGTATATGCGCGCAATCTATAGAGATTACAGTCTGCGGAATTGAAGAAAACAAGAACCGTATCATTCAGGCTGTAAAAGAAGCGGATGCAATCAACACCGATATTCTCGTTCTTCCTGAACTTTGCTTAACCGGATATACATGTGGAGACATCTTTTTAACCACGGTTCTTTTAGATAACTCAGATAAAGCTATTGATGATATTAGAGAAGCAACAAAAGATAGCGACTTATTCTTTGCGTTCGGCGCTCCGGTCAGAAAAGGAAATAGCATCTACAACTGCGCAATCGTCATGCAGAAAGGACAGATCCTAGGCGTTGTTCCTAAGGTAAATATTCCAAACTACTCCGAGTATTATGAGGCTCGCCATTTTGCTCCTGCACCAGAAGAAGTATCAACGATTTCTATTAGAGGACATGAGTATCCATTTGGTTCAAAACTCATGTTCCAGGATGCCTCATACGTCAAAGTGAAAATCGGTGTCGAAATTTGTGAGGACTTATGGGTTCCATACACACCATCAACAGGACTTGTCTTAGCGGGATGCGACATCATAATCAACCTCTCTGGTTCCAATGAGGTTGTTGGCAAAAAAGAGTTCAGAAGAAACCTCATCTCAACTACCAGCGCAAGGCTTTGTGCATGCTATGCTTACGCTAACGCAGGAGATGGTGAATCGACAACGGATTTAGTCTATTCCTCACACAATATCATTGCAGAAAATGGCAATATCCTTGCCGAAACCAAGGTTTTTGCGATGGAAAAGGCTATTGCAGACACGGATGTTGACCGTTTGCTATCTGAGAGAAGAAAGATGACTACATTCTCAAATCCAGAGGAAAAAGGCTATCTCACGGTATTCTTTGATAAGGATATTAAACTCAAGGATAAGCTCTATCATCGTTACGATAAAAACCCATTCATCCCTAATGAAAAAGAGATTGATATAAAGAGAGTTCAGGCCATCTTGGACATACAGGCACAAGGCCTTGTTAAACGCCTTAAAACCGTTAGACAGAATAGAGCAATCATCGGTTTGTCCGGCGGCTTGGATTCAACCCTCGCATTGCTTGTTGCAGTAGAGGCATTCAAGAAACTCAATTATGACCTTAAGGGCATTTACGCCGTAACGCTTCCTGCATTCGGAACATCAACAAGAACCCATGACAACGCTCTTGATCTAGCTAACTGTCTTGGTGTTACATTCCAGGAAGTAAATATCAAAGCCTCCGTCCTCCAGCATCTAAAAGACATCAATCATGATGAAGAGAATCACAACGTCACTTACGAAAACGCTCAGGCTAGAGAAAGAACGCAGGTTTTAATGGATCTTGCAAACGACCTTAATGCATTGATGATTGGAACGGGCGATTTATCAGAACTTTGCCTTGGATGGTGCACATATAACGGTGACCACATGTCAAACTATGGCGTTAATGCATCAATCCCAAAGACTTTAGTTCGCTACTTGTGCAATGGATACGCCATTATGCATGAAGAAGCCAAGAGACCGTTACTTGATATCATTGATACACCTATCAGCCCAGAGCTTCTCCCAACCGGGAAAGACGGCCAGATTGAGCAGAAGACAGAGGATAAGATCGGTCCTTATGAACTACATGACTTCTTCATATTCCATTTCTTAAGAAATGGTTATGGTCCAAAGAAGCTGTTCTATATAACGAAACAGGCTCATGGAGACGTGTATGATGACGCAACAATTAAGAAGTGGTTAAGGGAGTTCTATAGAAGATTTTTCCAGAACCAATTCAAGAGAAGTTGCCTCCCTGACGGAGTAAAAGTTGGCACCGTTTCCATCTCTCCTAGAGGAGATTGGAGAATGCCAAGTGATGCCAGCAGCCAGGATTTCTTAAAAGAAATTGACCAACTTTAGAAAACATTTGATAGAATTACACATATGAAAAAGAAAAAAGAGACCGCTGTTGAGGTCGAGGCTAAGGCCATTGAAACCTCCGAAGACATTTCTCTCAGCGTTGAGGAAAAGAGAAGTGCAACCATTGCTGAGGCTAATGCAGCCGAGAAAGCAATCGACGACAAAAAGACAAAGAGAAAGAAATCTGTATTTCTTGAGCTTATCCGTTTCGTAGTCACTGGAGTGCTTTGCACTATCGTTGATTTCGCATGCCAGCTCGGAATTCTTAAAGTATTTGAAATTACAAACATTTCATCTAAGTCAGCTTTAGCATTCTACCTTTGCTTCGCTGCCGCAATCATTGTTGGATTCGCAATCTCCACACTCGTTAACTTCTTGCTTTCGCGTGTTTGGGTTTTCCAGAATGTCGACAAGAAGATCAACACCAAGTCAGCAAAGTCTTTCTGGACTTATGTTGGACTCGGATTCCTTGGATTATGCATCGGTATCGGTGTCCAGGAAGGCGGAGTATTCTTAGTCAACACCGTTTGGTCAGTCAATATCTCTTACGATATCGCATCAATCTCATGGGTCGACTTATTCGATTCAGGAGGTCTTGCATTCTGGTGCTTCACCGCAATCTTCTGTGTTAAGACACTCATCACGATGATTTACAACTACTTAACAAGAAAGTTCATCATCTTCAAGGCTCCTAAGAAGGAACAGGAAGTCCAGGAAATCGTTTCTGATCCTGAGCCAGAGCCAGAGGTTGAAGAGGTTGAGAAAGAAGAACCAAAACTCGTCACCGCAGCATCATTCAAGAAGATCTTTAAAGAAGAACTTGAGGCTAAGCTTGGAACCGGAAACCACAAGATGGATAAGGAAAAAGCCTGGAAGATGGTCAACGAAGAGATCAACGAAAGAGAAGAATCAGGCACCGCAGTTAAATAAGATAACATTGAAAACCGCCCCAAACAGGCGGTTTTTCTTTCTTGCAAACTCGCATTTTACGAAATCGAAAGTGCTATTCACGAGAAAATAATCCACCTAAAAGCCGCTATAACTCTTAATAAAGTCACAAATATAAAGGCGCACCGTTATCGGGGCGTAGGAGAAAAAATGAAGAAATCACTTATCCTTTTATCAGCAGTCGCTATGTTTGGATTAGTCGCTTGCGGTGGCAAGGCCCCAGAAGAGTCGAAGTCTCAAGCAGTCGAATCAGTTCCAACAACATCAGAGACAAAGACATCAGAAGCGCCAGCACCTGTTGCTTCAATCTACGAGCACCAGTTCGTCTTCCTCTCACCAGGCAAAGTCTATGACAAAGAAACAAATACAGAAGGTGCAGAAAACACCTTAGTCGAACAGGCATTCACAACAGCAAAGCACGGCGGACCTAACTACATGGTCGCTATCAACCTCTTAAAGGAAGGCAACGCTTGCGAAATCGGCCGTTACACAATGTACTACACAGGCATGTGCGTTGGCAAAAACGCTTTCTCAGTCGAAGGCGCTACATGGTCAAAGAACGCAGACGGAACATACAAGATCTCAATCCCAGAATCGACAATCGGATCAGCAACCAACCAGGCAGTCGAATTAACATCAACTGCAGACGGCAAGGTCACTTACTCATTCGATCAGCAGACAACAGGTATGTCAGAACCTAAGCACTATGACCTCGAACTCTGGACAAACAACCCATTCGAAGGCGAGTACACAGGTACATACACAAACCAGGAAGGCGAAACAAACCCAGTCGATTCGATGGAAGTTACAGCAGTCGGTGATGGCACATACACAGTCAAAGGCGCTATCGAAGATACAGGTATCTCTGCATTCGAAGGCACAGTCAATAAATTAGGCATCTTCACAGGCAAGACACCACGTCTTGACGGTACAATGGAAGGCCTCTTCTACACAGACCGCGATGGCAAGACAAAGTTGTTTGCAAACATGGAAGCTCGTGAGAGAAAGTCAACCATGTCAATGAAACAGCTTGCTGCTTAATCAAATTAAATACCTTTCAAGAAGCGTATCATTTCTCCTTGGGTGATGCGCTTTTTTATTTTGTTCGATATAGATCATCAGAAACGGTGGCTTTTTTATTAATAAGGAAAATATGGTGCTTTTGAGACGATTTGACACTGTTCACCTCTCTATCCAATCCATCATTTCCCGCGATAAAAACGCTCAAATCATCTGAAATTGTTCCTCTCGCGAGATATCAGCAACGTTTTATGAAATGCTTTTCTTGCTGTTTTGAATTCGATTCCATAATTTTTAAAAAGGAAGAAGAATCATGAAAAACAGAAATCTATTATTCGTATCGTGCCTTGCTTTGAGCGGTGCCATTGTCGCTTGCGGTAAAACGACAACAGTATCAATCTCAGCGGACACGAGCATCAAAACAAGCGAGTTCGCAATAGCTGAGCTCAAAGCGGCTTTGGAAAGAAATAATCTTAAGTATGTAGAATCCAAAGGCGATTATGTGATCAAACTCAACGAAGTGAAGCCTGAACTTGGCGAACAGTCTTATCAAGTAAATGTGGAAGGCAACACAATCTCGATCGACGGCGGAGACTCAGCAGGTTCACTCTACGGCGCTTTGCAGTTAGCAGAAGACATCAACCTCCTAAACGGAATCTCCGGAGTGAAATCCAGCGAAGGTTCGCCTTATCTTAAATATAGAGGACAGAGATGCCGCGTCGTAATAGACCTCAGAACACCTTGCTACATCAACAATTCAGAAAACGCATGGGCAAACATCGAGAACTCATGGTCAAAGGATTATTGGAAAGGCTATTTCGAGACCCTTGCTAGACAAAGATACAACTTGGTTAATTTCGCAACCGTCAACTCCCTCGCATCGGTTATCAAAGTACCTGGTTTTGAAAACTGCGCTCTAAACAATGTCCTCGCCTATACCGGCGAATACGATGACGGATATTACGGCAACTGCACGAACATGTATCAAGAACATCACATGAACGAAGGTAATTACCGTGTCGTGAACACAATGACCATAGACGAGAAGACCAAGTTCTGGAAAGAAGTCATCGACATGGCCCATACATACGGCATTTACGTTCAGTGGTCCACGATGAACATCTACACATTCGCGGAGAACGGCCATTATGGAATAACCGATAGAAGAGACAACGAAATCACCAAGGAATATTTCAGAAAAGGCTACGAAACCCTCATAAAAACATTCGATATCGACATGTTTGGCACCGGTGCTAGCGAAAATATGGACTACCCAGCCGATACATATTTAGAGACCGAGCAGTGGATTAGAGATGTCTATGGCGAAGCTGTTAAGAACGCTATGGAAAACGATCCACGAAAAGACAGATTCATCTTCAATTACCAGTCGACGCTCGACGAGGCAACGGAGGCTCTTTGGAAAGATTATCCAATCACCCGTGGCGCATCACCTAGATATTCAGATACCCATATGTACGCCTTGGATAACCCTATCAACAACGAGGCGAATTTCGAGAAGCTAGAAGCCCTCAATATGCCATCTTCCTACAAATACCTCTTCAATACGAGAAACGAAGATGCTTATCACTTCACATATGGCAATCCATCTTTCTGCAAAGAGTTCATGAAGAACCTCAAGAAAGAGAGAACAAGAGGATTCTTCTTCGGAAGCGATGGCTATTACATGGGCAAAGAGTACTCATTCAAAGATGAATCGCTCAACGGCCAGTATTATTACGCAAGACATTGGATCAACTACATGATGATGGGCAGATTCGCCTACGACCCAACAATCAGCCTAGAGAAGATCGATGACCTCATCTACGATCATTTCGAAGGCGTCAAGAAAGACTCTATCACTGCAGCATGGAACGCTATGAAGAAGGCTTCAGGCATGTTAATCGAGGTTCAGAAGCAGTTCACATTAGGTGGAACAGACGCTGCTTGGTATCCAGGCAACTGCCAGTCACACCCAACGATGTTTGGCTACATCGACGTCAAGAGGTTGATCAACTCAGATAACCTCTTCCCAGGAGTCACCGACAAATACTCTTTTGCATCATATGCCAAAGCATTTGCCGCAAACAGCGTTGATTCAAAGCTTGATACGCCATTCGACACCGCAAACAAGCTAAGAACAATTGCAAAAGAGACATTGGATGAGGTGAAAGAGTATAAGTCCTCTAACAGTGGAAACGTTGAGTTAGACAACATCGTCGCCGATCAGGAAACAGTCGCGTATTTAGCAGATTATTACGCTTCAAAATTCGATGGCGGCATGAACTTACGCTTATTCAACGACACCCTTGACGATAATTACAAGAACACCGCAATCAAGAATCAGCAAGACGCACTTGAGAAGTGGAAGAAATATTCCGACTCGTTCCTAGCTAGGTTCAAAGTCGAGAGATTGCCTCGTGTCGGAGTCGTCGATCCAAGCGCATTTGTCGCAGGCGTTGAGAAAGACATCAAAACAGTAACCAACTGGTCACCTCGCGAATACAAATAAAGACCACGGTCAACAAGAAGGCATCATTTGGTGCCTTCTTTTTCTTAAAAGAAAAACCGTAGATTAAGGTTCTACGGTCTGGATTGCTCGCGCCCTCTTTATCTTCTTTATTCCGATTTGGAGATAGAAGTATCCAATCGATAGCCCCAAGAACACCGCGTATGTGAGGATGTTCATGAGTCCCTCGCCATGACCGTTATTCCAGAATGCGACATATTTTGAGAAGAAGCTTATCGCGAGGATAAGGATAGGGGTCAAGAAGAAGACGCTGATGCGCGAGAATGACTTCTTTTTGAAAAAGACCGAAATCGTTAAGGCGATAATGCTCAAGTCATTCGCCCATCTAAGCAAAACGAGGAATAGGTTTCCGACGTTTTGGTACTGATCCTGCTCCGGATACAATCTTGCCGATATTCCATCCGGAAGGAAGATGTTTATGAACATCAGGACCAAATAGCCAACGGTCAATATTTTGGCCGCAAGAGTTATGATCCTATTAGACTTGTCATTGCCTTTGTGTTTGCCTAAAAACAACAAACCCATTAAAAGGGCAATAGATATAAATGTTAATGCGTAAAACATCAAAAGATTATTGCCATTCCGCTAAAAAATGACACTACGTCAATCGTGAATGATCAAGGTTAACAAGTTGAACTTTTTAATAAAAAAATAAACTAACTGAATACGTCAACAACAGCAGTGGTCTAATGACGAAAAATTACACCATGAGCACTCGTTACCGTTCGTTATGGAATTTTAATAATGCGCTTCACGAAAAATAAAAACTGCTTTATGGAAACCGACATTCATATTGAAAGCAAATAAAGAAGAATGTAGCCGAGGGAAAACAATATGAAGAAACACTATTCACTTTTGGCTTTTTCGCTATTGCTAGGTTCTTTAACTGGCTGTGGAAACAAAACATCGGTCTCTATCACGTATAACGGAAATGAGGAGACTATCAAATTCGCTATCAATGAGATCAAGGATTCATTAACCAGAAACGGTTTGAAGTTCAAAGAGAGCGGTGGCACATACAACGTCACCTTTGAGGATTTAAGCGATTCTTTAGCAAAACAAGCTTATTCCATCGATGTGAACGGTAAAAACATCACAATCACAGGCGGAGACAATGTCGGTCTTATGTACGGAGGTCTCCAACTTGCTGAATCCATCAACATCGAAGACGGAATCGCAAACGTAAAATCAATCTCCGAATCACCATACATCGATTTCCGTGGCGTCTCGGTCCGTCCTCCATTCGATCTCAGAAACCCAAGCTACACAAACAACGGTGACTCAACTAGAGCAAATATGGAAAATACTTGGGACATCAACTATTGGAAAGGCTTGTTCGACATTATGGCGAAGATGAGATACAACATCTTATCTTTCGCAACCGTCAACGCCCTTCCATCAATGGTCAAGGTACCTGGTTATGAAAACTGCGCTTTGAACGATGTTTGGCAGTATAACGGCACATACGATGACACATATTTAGGCAACTGCACGAACATGTATCGAGAGGAACACGCTCAGGAGGGCAACTACACAGTTCTCAAGAAGATGACCATCGATGAGAAGATCACATTCTGGCAGGACGTCATGCAGGCCGCTCACGATAGAGGTATCACCTGGCAGTTCTCCACGATGAACATCTACACATTCTCTGAAGAATCAGCGGGATATGGCATCACAGACGACAAGAACAACCAGACAACGAAGGATTATTTCAGGAAAGGCTTCAAAGCCCTTCTCGAGACATATCCTTACATCGAGCAGATCAAGACGACATGCGGCGAGAACCTCGAATACAAAGTAGAAGAAGAGGATATCGCAAACCAGTGGTACAGAGATGTTTATGGAGGCGCAGTCGAAGACTTCTTGAAAGAGCATCCAGAAAGAGCGGACTCATTCCAGCTCGGATTTGCTGGAGTTGGAAACACTCTCCTCTCAGATTCCTTCTATTCAAAATTCAGCGATTATCCATACAACTTATATGTAAATAAGAGATATAACGACACACGTTTATATTCAACAAATCACTGCACGGACAACAACGATTACATCAAGGGAATGCCTGATGGCTGGAACATGATGTACAACGTCCGTGGCGAAGATGCATACCACTACACATGGGGCGATGCCGAATGGGTTAAGGAGTGGTGCAAGAACGTCAAGCAGGACCGAGTGACCGGCTGGCACTTCGCTATCGACGGATACTATGTATCAGGCAAAGAATACGAATTCAAAGACGAGTCGTTGAACGGCGATTATTACTACAACCGCCACTGGATCAACTACTCGATGTTCGGAAGATTCGGCTACAACCCAAATATGGAAGTCTCATATTGGGATAAGATTGTCGAAGATCATTACGAAGGCGTTAAGAAAGACTTGGTTTCCCGTTCATGGAAAGTCATGAACAAAGCGGCAAAAGTCATGCCTCTTGTCATCTGCTCATACGCTCCAGGCGGAACAGATGCTGCATTCCTTCCGGAAATGTGCTCATCAAACCCAACGCTATTCGGATTCCTCGACATCAAGAGATTCATCAACGCTGATTCAGCAGATCCAGATGGAGACATCTATTCAATCGCTGAATACGCAAGAATGGTCAAAGAAGGCAATACCGATCTCAAGAAGAAGACCCCATTCCAGGTCGCTTCAGAGTTAAGAAGTATCGCAGCCGAAGTTAAACTAGAAGTGGATGCTATAAGAGTTGAACTTAAGAACGAGAACGTTGCTTTAGATAACTTATTGCAGGATCAGTTGGGCTTTGCTCACATCGCAAACTACTACGCTGAGAAGTTCGAAGGCGCCATGAATCTCCGTTTATATAACGACTCCGAAGACACAACCAAACGTGATTTAGCGGTGAAAAATCTCGAAAAAGCACTCGAGGTCTGGAATGGATATAGCGATTACTACCTCGCTAGATTCAAAGTCGAAAGACTTCCAAGACATGGTGTTATCGATCCTTCGGCGTTCACCACTACCGTCGAAAAGGACATTAAAACAGCCAAGAACTGGTCACCAAGATCTTATTAATAACTGAGTGGAGGCTATCTTTATGGAAGAAACCAAGATAAAATATTCAAAAGAGAGTTATATGTTTAGGATAGCCATCGTTGAAGATAACGACGACGATAGAAATAATCTTTTGTCGAAAATTAAGCAGTACGAAGAAGAATTTGGAGTCAAATTCGATATCGTGACTTTCAACAACGGCTTCAACTTCATGGACAAATTCATCCCCGTCTTCAATCTGGTGTTCCTCGACATCAACATGCCGGGAATCAACGGAATGGATGCGGCTGGACAAATCAGAAAAGTTGATGAGGAAGTGGCTATCTGCTTCACGACTTCTCTTGGACAGTACGCCATCAAAGGATATGAGGTATCCGCCATCGACTTCATTCTTAAGCCCGTTGAGTACAAAAGGGTGAAAAACGTAATCTCGAAGACATACAAAGGCTTCCAAAACGATGCGGAAAATCAGATTCTCATCAAGACTTCGAACTCTTTCTCGATGGTGTCTCTCGATGACATCGAATACGTCACCGCGGATGATCACATCATCATCTATCACACCGCGAATAAGGATTACGAGTCATGGGACACCTTGAAGAACGTCGAGACGAAATTATACAACCCAAGATTCTATCGTTTGTCTCGTTCGGTCATCCTCAACCTTGACTACACCAAGGGGGTGTCTAGAGCTGGTGATGTCATAATGAAAGATGGCACTCTCTTCCAGATTCCAAGAGGTAAGAAAACCTCCTTCATCCAAGCAGTCAGCGATTATCACAATTTCTAATGGGACAATTCGTAAATCAGCTAGTAAATTATGGACGATACGGCCTCGAACTGTTGTTTGGGGTTTTTGTGCTTTCCATAGGCTTAAGAAAAACCAATAGATTCTGGCTGAAATTTGGCATTTTCCTGGGGATTTCGGTGGTTTTGAGCACCATCTCCGCCTATATATCAATTCCTTTGATTGAAAGTGAGAAATATAGAAGGACTTTGTCCTATGCATTCTTCCTCATCTTGACCTTACCTTCGATATTCGCGGAATGCTTATCGTATAAGACGACAGCCGCAAACAAGACATATGTCATCATCGCGGCGGTCTTGTCTCGTAATATATCTAGAACCCTCTATAACACGGTTCTTTTCGTGATTGGAGAATGGATTCTTGGCAGGCCGGAATTCTGGCAATACGGCGATAGGGGATTCGCAACGTTACCGATTTACTATTTGGTTTTTGCCGGAGTCTTGATCCTCTTGTCGTTTGTGACAAGAAAAGTCTTCCGTCACCCAAGGTTCAAAACCCTCTCATGGGGCGTCATGGTCCTCCTCCCTTTAGCGGTGCTTCTAAATCTCTTCATCGCTTTATTGGAAAACGGCACCATGTATACGAACTCATCTTTATTCATTGCCTCTTGCCTCACCGATGTAATATCCACATCAGGATTCTTGTTCACAGTCACCCTTATGACTCTCATGTCGCTCCAAGAACTCCAAAGAGCAGAAGACCGAGAACAGTTCAATTCACGCATCAAACAGTACGAGACGATATCTGAATCAATCGAGCTCATCAATCACAAATGCCATGACCTAAGACATCAGTTGAGGGCGGCTAAACTCTCAGGAGGAGTGGACTCCAACTTCATAGATGACGTCGTAAAATCAATCGACATCTATGATCATCGCGTCGATACGGGAAACAAAGATCTCGACATGCTTCTCATGGACTTCAAGTTCCGTGCAAGCTCGCAGAATATCGAGACGATTATCATCGCTGATGGAACTTCTGTATCATTCCTTGAAAGACAAGACCTCATCTCCTTGTTCTCCAACATGCTAGAGAACGCTCTTAACTATGTTAAGCTCTTTGAGAAAAAAGAAGATAGATTCGTTTCGCTCAAGGTTTACAAGAAAGACGGCTTCGTCTTCATAGACTGTGAGAATCCTTACTCCGATGGAGTGGAAGACAATCCAAAAGACAAGAGATATCACGGATTCGGCGTTCCATCTATGAAGAGGATAGCCAAGAAATACGAAGGCGCTCTAACGGTTTCTAAGGAAGACGGACTCTTCACCTTGACCGTCACATTCATCTCATAATGACAAGGGTCGCTTGAGGCGGCTCTTTTTCATTGTGTAATTCACGAAATATTGCCGCGCAATTCACGAAATCCCTCTTATCCCTTGTAAGTGCTTACCGCAAAGTAATGGCAAACACATCCCGTTTAGGGAAGGAGGATATTATGGAAAAGATTAAGAATTTCTTCTCCACTCTGTCCAAAGGAAAGATTTTAGCTCTTTCTTCAGCGCTCTTGATGCTCATCACATCACTCGTGAACATCATCTGCTATGCCGGAGCTAAATCTCTCATGGACAACATGAGCTGGCCAGCGTCCATCGCTTTGGCAGCTGGAGCAGCCTTCACCATCGGATTGGTATTCTTGCTCGACGGCAAAGCATCCCCAATTCCAGCAGTGGTAGGCAGCTTATTCGGCTTAGGGTTCTTCGCTTTGAAAATCTACACATGGGCATCAGCAGCCGCACTAGGAATCGACTCATCATGGGAACCTCAGTTCTTCATCGTGGTCGCATTAATCGTTTCATGCATAGTCTTATCATGCGTTTCCTTTGCGCTCCTTGTCCCAAGCGACAAAACACTTGCAAAAACCTTATCTTTAGCAGGCGCAATCGTTTTTGCGGTCGTTGCAACCGGCTATCAGATCGCTGATGAAAACGCAGGACAGATCAACAAGGCTCTTCACATGTCAAACTCAAAGATCGTCAAGAAAGAGACAAATGGCGAACCTGAAGACACAATGTACTTCAAGTCGGATTACAAGAACCTTGAAGAACTCAAAGCAGGAGCAGCTGAAGTTGCTGAAAAAGCACAGGAAGAAGGAACCGTTCTTTTGAAGAACGATAATAACACTCTTCCGTTAAAAGAAGGAAATAGAAAAATCAGTTTCTTCTCAGTTGGCGCTATCGACCCAATCTATTCAGGTTCCGGTTCAGGTAATGTTGCAACCAACGGCGCTCCAACATTCAAGTCCGCATTCGAAAGAGGCGGCAAATTCCAGGTTAATGAATCGCTTTGGAACTATTATTCATCAGACGAGAACAAATCATACAAGAGAACTACTCACAGCACCGGTAAAGGCGTTTCTGGGGCATTCACAATCGGAGATATCCCATTCTCCAAAGTCGACAACGACCAAGGCTCAACATTCTCTCAGTATGGTGATGCAGCAATCGTCGTCTTATCACGTTTAGGTGGAGAAGGTTCTGACCTCCCAAGAGGCAAAAGAGCCCTCAACACCCTCAACGACTTCGACGGCTCGCTCGGAGACACAACTGAGGGCGACATCCTCAAACTCTCTCCAATCGAGAAGAATTTATTAAAAGGATTAAAGGAGAAGAAAGAGGCTGGCGTCTTCAAATCGGTCGTCGTCATCTTGAATTTCGCAAACCAGATCGAAGCAGACTTCCTCACCGATGCAGAATACGGTGTTGACGCAGCTTTATGGATTGGCACTCCAGGTTTAGCGGGACTCTATGGTGTCGCTGACATCGTTTCAGGAGATGCAAACCCATCCGCAAAACTCTCCACAACATTCTGGAGAAACCACAAGCTCAACCCAGCAGTCACAAACTTCAACGTCAGCGTCTATGCTGATTCACCAGACGGCTATTACGAAAACGGTACACCAAACCAGGATAGAGTCTATTCTGTTTATCAGGAAGGCGTCTACCTTGGCTATAAATACACGGAATCCCGTTATTTCGACTTTGTCGAGGGCAAGAACAACGCAGGAAGCTTCTCCTATAGCGACGTCGTATCCTATCCATTTGGCCACGGCTTAAGCTATACAAGCTTCGAATATTCTGACTTTGAGGTCAAATCATCAGGAACCGGTAAGGAGAAGAAGTACACAGTCTCCGTTGACGTCAAGAACACTGGTTCAGTCGCCGGCAAAGACGTCATTCAGGTTTATCTCAATAGACCATATGGCAAATACAATCAGGAAAATGGCGTGGAAGCTCCGGCATCCGAACTCGTCGGCTTCACAAAGACAGACCTCTTGAGAGCAGGCGAAACAAAGCGTTATTCAGTCGATGTCGACGAGAGACAGTTCGCGTCATACGACGCAAACAATGCAAAGACATATGTTATCACCGCCGGAGATTACTACCTCTCAATCGGTAAAGATGCACACGACGCAACAAATAACGTCCTCGCAAAGAGACTCAACTCAAAGTCTTCAACGAATAACAGAATGGATGATGACGGAAACTCAATCCTCTCATCAGACGCCATCAAACTGAAAGAAGACACAAAGACATTCTCAACCTCCTACGCAACAGGTGAGAAGATCACAAACCGCTTCGATGATGCTGACTACAACAACTACGAGCACAAAGGAAACGACAAAGTCACTTACATCTCAAGAACAGACTGGGATAAAACAACAAAGCTTGGTTGGGATAACGGAGTCATCCTTCATTACAACTCAAACCTCCAGGCTGATTTAGATAAAGATGGCCGTCAGGGCGAAACAATCTCCCCAGTCGACAATAGTGCTTATCCAACATACGGCGCTAATAACGGCCTTCAGCTCATCAACCTCAAGAATTACTCAGATGGAACAGAAATCCCATACGATGATCCATTATGGGAAGACTTGCTCGACCAGCTCACGTTCGATGAAATGGTCGAAACAGTTAGATCAGGCATGAGAATGTCTGCAGCTATCAACTCAATCGGCAAACCTGAATGCACAGACCACAACGGTCCAACAGGCATCACCGAAAGATTCAACTACAACGTGAAGGGCAACGGACTTGCGGTTACAACAAACGACCCATTAAAAGAAAGCCGCGCAATGTGCTACCCATCAAGCATGATCCTCGCCGCATCATTCAACGTCGACCTCATGTATGAAGTCGGAAACATGATTGGCGACGAAGCTGTCTGGGTTGGCTACGCTGGACTCTATGGACCTGGTTCAAACATCTGCAGAACCCCATACTCAGGACGTAACTTCGAATACTATTCAGAAGATGCTTTCCTTTCAGGAATGATGTGCGCTTACGAGACAAACGCTATGGAAAACCGTGGCTTATACGTCTACAACAAGCACTGCGCATTAAACGAGCAAGAAGACAACAGACGTGGAATCCAGACTTGGGCTAACGAGCAGACTATCCGCGAAACATATTTGAAAGCGTTTGAACTCCCAATCACTTTAGAAGGAACGAAATACACTTGGAACGGAGAAGAAGTCACATTCAGAGGCGCTTCAGGCGTCATGGTCGCCTTCAATCGTATCGGACTCAAGTGGTCAGGATCCATCAAAGGACTCATGACAGACTTCTTAAGAACAGAGTGCGGAATGCATGGTGCAGCAGTCACCGATATGTGGTATGGCTCAGCAACTCCTTATCTCAACGTTGTCTCGATGCTCAAAGCAGGCACAAACTTAATCGACGGTTCAATCAAAGCAACCGAATTCGATGAAATTAAAAAAGGCCACGCAGACGTCGCCTGGGCATTAAGAGAATCTCTCCACAGAATCTGCTACTCAGCAGTCCACTCAATCGCAATGAACGGAATCGGCAACAACACATACATCGTCAAGGTCATCGAACCTTGGAGATTCGCTCTTGTCGGAGCTGAGATTGCATTTGGCGTTGCAGGCCTCGGTGGAATCGCTTGGATCGGTGTCACCCACATCAAGAAATTCAAAAAGAAAGCAGTAGAAGCATAACTCGCCTCCATATTAAAGAGCCGCTAATCCCGGCTCTTTTCTTTTGCAATCTACGAAATGAAGTTGAACATTCGCGTAATGAATAAAAAAGATTGATTTCGCAAAATGTAAAGTTTCGGTGAGGAAAAACGTATGAATAAATCAAAACTAATGCTAGGTCTTTCGCTGTTGCTTGGAACACTTGCATCATGCGGACCGAAATTGAGTGTCTCTGTCTCGTATGATAGCGAAGACGCTCTATCAACATTCGCCTACACAAACATCGAGAATGCCGTTAAGGCAAAAGGTGGCAAAATTAACGCCAAAGGCACATATTCCATCTCTTTCAAGGAAGTGGACCCAACACTCGGTGAGCAGGTTTATAAGATCGAAGTAATAGACAAAACCATCTCCATCACCGCAGGAGACAAGACCGGCTTGATGTATGGCGGCCTTGACGTAGCCGAGACAATCGAGATGTACGGAATCGATAAAGTCGAGAATAAGAACGTCTCACCAGACATGGAGTATAGAGGACTCAAATTCAACATCCCTCTCGACATGAGAACCCCATCATACACAGACGGCGGAGACTCAGGACAGAACAACATCCCCGTCATGTGGGATATCGATTTCTGGAAACAGGAATTCGATTTGATGGCGCTCAATAGATATAACGCCCTCTCCATTTGGTCACTAAACCCATTCGCATCAATGGTCAAAGTGCCTGGTTATGAAGATTGTGCTTTAGACGACGTTTGGAGAACAAAGCTATACTTTGATTCAAGCTATAACGGCACTGCAAGCGACCTTGTTAGAGATGAGCATTGGCAGGAAGGCAATTACGAAGTTGTGAAGACGATTACGATAGACGAGAAAATCGCCTTCTGGAAAGACGTCATGTCTCTTGCTCACGGTAGAGGCATAAAATTCTACATGTATACATGGAATGTCTATACATTCGCGGAAAACGGTAAATATGGCATCACCTGCGATCAGGATAACCCAACAACAAAGGATTATTATAGAAAAGCGGTAGAAGCATTCGTCGACACATACCCTGACTTAGACGGATTCGGAATCGGCGCAGGCGAAAACATGAAAATCCCATCAACTGCCGGTGGAAACGCAGGATCGGTTGGATACGGAGATGAAGAAAACGAACACTGGCTTCACGACACATACGGTGAAGGAATTAAAACATCCCTCACCAAAACCCCAAATAGAGACTTCGAAGTAATCCACAGAATGCACTTCGCAGATGGAAAATCGCTCGCAAACATCTGGGGTGACCTCCCATGCAAATTCAACTTATCAGATAAATACGCAACCGCACACATGTATGCATCTGAAGAACCTCACCTCATCGATCCATCTTTAGATGGAATGGTTGATGGACAGAAACTTTGGCTCGAATTAAGAAACGATGACTCATTCCATCTTAGATATGGAGGTGCTGACTTCGCTAGAGCTCTCATCACCAAGATGCCTGTTAACAAGGGAATCAAAGGATTCTTGATGGGCTCAGATGGATATGTCCAAGGTAAAGCCTTTGACTCAGCGTTACCAGACTTCAAGGGTCAGCTCTACATGGGCAAGCATTGGTATAACTACATGTTATTTGGAAGAATCGCTTACCAAAACGATTTGTCAAACCAGTTCTTCAACGATAAGCTCGCCGCACATTACAAAGACATGGCAAGAAGCGATGTCGACAACCTCTTCAACGCCATGAACTCGGCAGGAAACATCCTCCCTAACGCAAATATGCTCTTCTACGTAAACGGCGACTCCTGGTATCCAGAGGGCAACTGGACGAACTCCAACACATTCGGATATGTCGGAATCAAGAGACTTGTCACCGCTAAATCGGAACACCCATACGGAAACGTTCACTCAATTCCAGAATACTGCACCTTATTAGAGACAAATAGAACCCCAAGCAAGAGAACTCCAATCGACATCATCAACAATCTCAATGCTGGAGCAAAAGGAGTGGATGACCTCGCATCTTCCCTCAAAGCGGCAGCAGGCAAGAACGCGGAATTCGATCAGATGGTCCTCGATCAGATCGCGTTCTCGAATCTTGGCAAATATTACGCTTTGAAATACGAGGCAGCAATCGCGCTCAGGCTCTATAACGATCTAAAAGACACCTCAAAGAAAGCTGAATCAGTTGCGAAGGCAACCGAAGCCTCAAATACATGGAAAGCTTACGCTAACGACATGGTCGCGAGATTCGGAGATGCAGAACGCCTCTCCCGCGCTGGCATATATTCGTTCAGCAACGTCACAGCCGAAGTCGAAAAAGATATCTCAGTCTGCGAGAAGTGGGCTCCAAGAGACCTATAAAGAATATACTGGTGTAATCGGGCGGTTTCTTTTTAATCTACATAGAATTCTCTATATTCGTTGAATTTTTCTATCGTGGATTTTGCTGGGTCTTTGTAGTTTTTTGCCATTGATATGATTACATCTTCTGGGACCCATTTCTCTTCTATTCTCTGCTTATTTCTAATTAGACAGATGTTGTAATCGTGGAGCTTAAGAAGATATAAGGCTTTGTATTCAAACATTGGTAGCTGCTCAATGAAATATAGCCTCAATCCATCATATAGCATCGTTGTGTCTAACATGACCGTCAGATTATCAACCGTGGCATACAAGTTCTTAATAATCTCTATCATTCTTTCATAGATAGGTTTCATATTCTTATCCGGTGGAAAGTTTTTATAAGAACCGCACATATCTTTTCTTACTTCGTCAGCAGCAACGACTCTCACATTTTCATCAAGGTGTCCTTCTTGGTATTTTTTACAGAAGGTGCTTTTTCCGATTGCTGCTGGTCCACAGACAAGAATGAGTTTTTTCATAGCGGTTTATTATTGACATAAACTCTTATTGAATAAAGGAAAAAATGAAAAATTGTTTAGAAATGCGTAAAATATATCTATGAACATTGCAGTAGTGGGAGCGGGAGCATCCGGAATCTATTACTCCCTTCTCCAAAAAGAGAGACATCCAGAAGACTCCATCACAATATTCGAAAAAGAGCAAAAGCCAGGCAGAAAGATCCTTGCAACGGGAAACGGACACTGCAATCTTTTGAATGCGTCTATTAAACCTGAGGACTTCAATGATCCATCATTTGTCAAATACGCGCTCGATAAGTATCCATATCAATATTTAGAGTCTGTCTTTTGTAAATGGGGCATTCCCCTTCTTAAGAAGGATGAATTGGTATACCCACTTTCTTATAGTGCTAAAAACTATCTAAATCAGCTTTTAAGGCTTTTGGATGATAGAGATGTCAAATTATCTTTAGGAACAACAATAACGTCTTATAAAAAGAAAAAGGACGGCTATTATCTTAATGATAAAGGACCGTTCGATAAGGTTGTTTTCGGTACCGGTGGCGCATCATCTCCAAAGCTTGGTAGTGATGGTGAGATATTCAATGAAATCGCAGATCATGGCTATGACATCGAACCTTTGGTTCCTGGTTTATGCCCATTCATCTTAAAAGAAAAAGTAAAAACGATTTCAGGACAACGTCACAAAGCATCCGTATCTTTGGTCATTAATGGTAAGAATGTATACCAAGAAGAAGGAGAGGTTCTCTTCAAGGATGATGGCATTTCTGGCATCGTCATATTCAACATCGAATCTAAGTTTGCTAGAGAATACAAAGACCGTAATGACGCTAAACTCAGAGTCGATTTCTTCCCTGAATACTCAGAAGAAGATCTTTTGAAACTCATCAAAGAGTCCGCAAAAGTGAGTAAAGAATACATGCTTGGATTCATCTCACTCGAGATGATTAACTACCTTTTGCCAAAGTCTGGAAAGCAATCTCCAGAGTATTGGGCACACGCTTTAAAGAACATCGTTTTTACGATCAAAGACGTTTATGACTTCGCTTCGTCTCAGGTAACGGTCGGTGGAATTCATCTCAAAAACCTAACTTCTTGTCTCGAATCAAAAACTGAAAAAGGGGTCTATTTTATCGGTGAATCCCTCAATATAGACGGAATTTGCGGTGGTTTTAACCTTTCTTGGGCACTTTTGAGTGCTTTACTTGCCTCTGAGTAGGGCAATATTTCCAAATTTATAATTTGACTATTAATTTCGAATAGCATTTAATTATTGAGCGTCGCTTTCACTTTCGTGCGGCGGTTTTGAGAGGTTAGTTATGAGATATACCAACACTTCGAAAACCTTATGCTTGGTTTTTCACACTTTAATCTTCCTCGCTTTCGGAGCGTTAGGAATTTACTTTGGAGCATTCGTTGTTCCAGGCTTCTTCAGCGGTAACGTTACATATGCTGAGTTCTCTGATGAGTTAGCTCTTATCAGCACCTCATATGTCTTCTACCTCGAGTTAGCAGTCATCGGTATCGCAATGGCGGCAGTTGCTGTTAAGGGCGTTATCGACGCAGTCAAGTCAATCCAGGGCGGTGGCGACGCTGATGTCGTCAACTCATTCTCTGCATTTATTGCAGAAGGATGGCTTGCAGCAATCTTCTTCATCTTAAACGGTGCATTATTCTTCGGAATGGTCTCAGGTGAAGCAAACGTCTGGTTCACAATCGCTATGTGCGCTGTTGTCGCAATCGGTCTCTTAATCGCTGTTAACATCCCAACAGTCAAGTTATTCGACGGAAAGGATTCAAGCCCACTCATCAACAGCTTATCTGTCGCAGGTGTTGCTGCTGGTGCTCCTTTATTCCTCCTTCCAATCTTAAGCGCAATCTTCCTTCTCCCAGCAAACGTTCAGGCAATGTACGTCGGAAAGGTCAACATCCAGCTCTTCGCAATCGCTCTCATCGGCGCTGCAATCTTAGCTGCTTCAATTGTCTCTCTTCTCACATCAAAGAAGGGCCTTGCAAAAGCAAGCACTCTTGCAGTTTGCACAGCTTCATTAGTAACTGGCGCTGACATGATCACACTCGCTGTCTTGAACTTCTCATGGAAAGACGAGAAGGTCTTCATCATCGCTAACAAGTTCGTTGGCAAATTAGCAGACTTAAAGTGGGGCACAGCTTACTCGGTTATGCTCATCGTCCTTGGCGTTGCAATCGTTTGCCTTGGCCTTGCAGTTGTCGCTCTTCCAAACAAGAAGAAAGCTAGATAATTAAAACCAAAACAAAAAGCGTCCCAATTCAGGGCGCTTTTCTTATTTTTGTAGGGATTTTGCAATATCTGTTACATGGATTATTTCATCATATAACTCGATAACTTTCTCGGATGGCTGCTCCATCTCTTTTCTCAATCTCTCCATCGCGTGGTCAGGAACGATTCTTTCTGGCGATCGCATTTTGTTCTGAAGTAGACATATTTCATATGGGATATCGAATAATACCAAGATGTGTTTATCGTATCCAGGAGTCGTCTCGTAATAGTACTCACGGAACTTGTTCTGTAAGTTTGTCGCATCTGCGATTACGTATACATCTTCCTCGGAATCTTTATATGAGTTTAATCTATCGAGGAATGTCTGCCAGACCAACGGTTCGTTCTTGAAGCAATTTATTGCGCCAAAGAACTCTTTTCTAATCTCATCAGAACTGATGATATGTGTGTTCTTGTGTTCAGCGGAGAACTTGTTGCTCCAGGTGCTTTTTCCGCTTCCTGGAAGTGCTGATAAGACAATCATTGTTCGCATACGTCTAAAATAATAATGAAAAAGGCCTTAAAAATATAGGCAAAATTTTATTTTGCTTATATGATTGTGGTGCAAATACAGGTTTTATAAAATATGAAATCCATCACTAAGTTATTTCGAGTGGGACCAGGCCCATCTTCCTCACACACGATTGCACCTTCAAATTGTGCTAAAGCATTTAAAAGACTCTTAAAAGAGACCAACGGTAAAATTACCGTTACTTTATACGGTTCTTTAGCTTTCACCGGCGGTGGTCACAAGACCCAAGATGCCATCATCAAAGTTCTTGATGGATATGATGTCACTTTTGATTTAAAGCCTTTTGAACCGACTGAACATCCTTTGAAAATGATTTTTGAGTACCATTCTCTTGATAATACTCATTCTTTTAAGAATACATATTACTCATTAGGTGGCGGAGAAATAGCTTCTCCGGACGATATAGAGGTAAATGAGCCTAATATCTATCCGTTCAAGGATTTCAACTCTATCAAGGCTTATATGGCCGAAAATGACATAAAAACAGTCAAGGAATTATGCTTGCGATTTGAGAAACCGTCAGTTGATGATGATTTGATGGATATCCTTAAGGATATGTTCAAGAGCGTTGAGGATGGATTGGAGAGAAAAGGGCAGATTATCACGAATAACAACCCTAGACTTCAGTATTCAAGATGCGCTGGAGATATCAATAAAGCCGCAAAACACATAAAGGAACAAGAAGCCAAAAGAGAGATGCTCATAACGTCTTTTGCTTACGCTGTTGCAGAGAATAGCGCAGCAGGGTGTGAAGTTGTAACAGGACCAACCTGCGGATCTTCAGGTGTATTGCCATCAGTTCTATATTATGGATATAAGTATCGAGGAAAGACTCTAGAAGAACTTAGAGACTCCTTATATGTAGCTGGAATGATAGGAAATATCGTAAAGCAAAACGCATCGATTGCGGGCTCTATCGGAGGCTGTCAGGCGGAGATTGGAACGGCCAGTTCAATGGCGGCTGCAGCAATAGCTTTCGTTGACGGAAATTCTTTGTATCAAATCGAGTATGCCGCAGAGTGCGCAATGGAGCATTTCTTGGGCTTAAGCTGCGACCCTGTTGACGGATTTGTCGTCATCCCTTGCATCGAGAGAAATGGCATGGGTGCATTACGCGCATATAACGCGTTCCTTTATGCAAAATATATAGCGCCACTAAGAACAAATAAGGTCTCTTTTGATGATGTTGTCGAGGCCATGAAGATCACCGGAGATTCATTATCGGATAAGTATAAAGAAACCGCTCAAGGCGGACTTGCTGAGATTTTGAAAAATAAGAATACACACTGTTAGCAAAATAGTATAAAATACTGCGAAAACGTGTTCTATCCTCTGAACCACGTATAAAAAACAAGGAGATTTAAAATGAAAAATAGCATCACCAAGATGATTGTCGAGAATGCAATAGTTGCTGCGATCTACTTCGTATTAACAATTGCGCTCGGCTCTTTTGCTTATGGAGAGATCCAATTCAGAGTATCTGAGATTCTCGTCCTCTTATGTTTCTGGAGACCTGATTTCATCATCGGCGTCACCATCGGAACATTCCTCGCCAACATCCCTTCAACCCTCGGCGCCTGGGATATGTTGTTCGGCACTTTGGCAACTCTTATAGCTGCTACATGCGTGGCGTTCTGCTCACCTAGATTAATAGTCGCAACGCTCTTCCCAACAGTTGTAAATGCAATCGTTGTTGGAGCGGAGTTATACTTCGTTTTCGGATTCAATACATTGACAGAGTTTTTCGTCACTGCTGGATATGTCGCATTAGGTGAGTTCGCGGTCATGATAGTGGGCTACATAATACTGCACCTTATCGCAAGGAATAAGGCGTTCATGGAACACCTTCTTCCAACACGTCATGCAGGTGTAAGATGGTAATTCGGTCCTCGTTAGCGTACAATCTCGCTGTATGGACAAAAAGAACTTTTATTTAGAAATTAAACACGTCGATAAAAAGACGAAAGCAAGATATGGAATCCTCCACACCCCACACGGTGATGTTGAGGTCCCTATGTTTATGCCAGTTGGCACATTAGCAACAGTCAAAACCCTTTCTCCAGAGGAAATTAAAGAAATGGGTTCTGGCGTTATCCTTGCTAACACATATCACCTTCACCTCAGACCAGGCGAAGACATCGTTAAAGAAGCGGGCGGCGTTCATGAATTCATGAAATATGATGGCCCGATGCTTACGGATTCTGGCGGATTCCAGGTATTTTCCTTGCAATCCCAAAGAAAAATCACAGAACAGGGCGTTGAATTCAGAAATGATTACAACGGAGACAAAGAGATGTTCACCCCTGAATCAGTCATTAAGATTGAGGAAGCAATCGGTGCGGACATCATCATGTCATTCGATGAATGCATCCCATACCCTGTCTCATATGAGTATGCCAAAAAGTCCACGGAAAGAACCCTTAGATGGGCAAAGCGTGGACAGGAAGCACACACTAGAGAAGACCAGGCTCTTTTCGGTATCGTTCAGGGCGGAGAATTCGAAGACTTAAGAGGCTACTGCGCTCAGGAACTTGCTAAGATGGATTTCCCAGGATATTCAATCGGTGGAACATCAATTGGCGAACCTAAAGACATCTGCTTCAAAATGATCGACTACGCAATCAAATATCTTCCAGAAGATAAGCCAAGATACTTAATGGGTGTCGGATCCCTTGATTACATCCTCGGCGGATACGAAAGAGGAATCGATATGTGTGACTGCGTCTTGCCAACTAGACTCGCTAGACATGGTGCATTAATGACTTCACATGGAAGAGTTAACATCAAAGGCGCTGAGTATAAGTGTGATTTCACACCGTTAGACCCAGAATGCGATTGCTATACATGCCGCAACTACACCAAGGCCTACTTACATCACTTATTCGTTTGTAACGAAGAGTTCGGAAAGCGTCTCAACAGCATCCACAACATCCGTTTCTTAATCAAGATTGTTGAAGGTGCTAGAGAAGCCATTAAAGAAGACAGATTTCAGGAATATAAGGATGAAGTCTTAGCTAAATACGGAGATGAGAGGGGATTCTAAATGGATATTTCATTATTCGATTTTGAACTTCCAGAAGAACTCATTGCCCAATCTCCATCATCGGTAAGAGATGAATGCCGTCTTTTAGTCGTAGATAGAGAACGCAAGACAATTGAGCACAAACACTTCTTTGATATCGTAAATTACCTTAAGCCAGGCGATGTTCTAGTTAGAAACAACACAAAAGTCATCCCTGCAAGACTAATTGGAGTCAAAGAGGCTACCAAAGGTAAGGTAGAGGTTTTGCTCCTCAAACAGCTTGAAAACGATGTTTGGGAATGCTTGGTTGGAAACGCTCATTCAGTAAGACCTGGAACAATCTGTTCTTTTGGTAACGGAGAGCTCAAATGCGAATGCGTTGAGGTATTCCCTGAAGGCATCCGCCACATGAGATTCATCTATGATGGCATCTTCTTAGAAGTATTGGATAAACTCGGCAAAATGCCGCTCCCTCCATATATCAAACAACAGTGCGCAAACAATGACGACTACCAGACCGTCTATGCAAAAGTCCCTGGAAGCAGCGCGGCTCCAACCGCCGGATTCCATTTCACAAAGGAACTCTTTGAGAAGATCCAGGCAATGGGAATTGAGGTAGTGGACGTCACATTAAACATCGGACTTGGCACATTTAGACCTGTCAAAGTCACAGACACAAAAGACCACGTTATGCACTCCGAGACATATGAAATGTCCGAAGAGGCAGCGAATACATTAAACAAAGCCAAAGCAGAAGGACGCAGAATCATCGCGATTGGAACAACATCAGTCAGAACCCTTGAATCCGTCTACAAGAAGTTCGGCACTTTCAAAGCGGATAAAGACGCAACATGCATCTTCATCCAGCCAGGATACGAATATAAGGCGGTTGATTGTTTAATCACCAACTTCCACCTCCCAAAGAGCACGCTTGTCATGCTTGTCTCTGCCTTCATGGGCAGACACTGGACTCTTCACTGTTATGAAGAGGCGGTTAAAGAGAAATACAGATTCTTCAGTTTCGGGGACTCAATGTTCATCTATGGAAAATACGACTACTCGAAAAATGACCAGGATTAAAACTCCTCCAAAAAAGACTAATTACTATGCGGTTAGCCTTAAGGAGATAGAGGGACTTAAAGCGGGTGTAAAACCTAAGCTTTTACTGCACGCCTGCTGTGGCCCGTGCTCGTGTTTCCCTCTTACTTTCCTGTGCCCGCACTTTGATGTCACCATCTATTTCAACAACTCAAATATCTATCCTATTGAGGAGTATACGAGACGCCTTGAAGAACTCAAAAAACTCCTTGAATGGTACAAGAGAGATTATGGATATGATGTAAACATCATAATTGAGCCATATGACAATCCGGGATACATGAAAGACCTTCTACCATATCAAGACCTAAGAGAGGGTGGAATCAGGTGCCAGTTATGCTACGAAAAACGCATGAGAGGCGCATATGATTACGCGGAGAAAAATGGCTATGATTACTTCACCACAGTCATGACTATCTCGAGGCAAAAAGACTCTCAGATAATGAACGGAATCGGCAAAAAACTTGAGGCAGAACACGCTAGATGCAAATACTTCTACAGCGACTTCAAGAAGAACGCAGGAATTGATAAAGCAAGAGAATTAAGGCTCCATTACGAGCTCTACAACCAGCAATATTGTGGCTGTCAGATATCGTATGGCGGCTATTTGCAGAAGCTAAAAAACCAGGAGAACGGAGGCGAATAACCTCCTTTTTTCGTAGCACATCGAATATCTAATTTTTGGCATCGTCCGGTTAAAATATGTGCACGGTGCACAATGGATTAGTATTTCCGATCCGTTTATTTTTGTGTATCTTGTAGGGGAATTTAGCAAAAAGTGCTCTTTTTTAATAAAAAGTGTTGACCGACTATATCTATGCGTGTATAGTCCTAACCGTTGGCGTGTGCGTTGAAGTTCGATGTTGCTGACACACCCAGAGCCGTTGTCGACTATGGGGGACGTCAGGAAACTCGGATGGAACACTCACTAACAAGCCAGAAGAAAATCACAGGAGGAAAATTCATGGCGAAAGAAACAGTCTTGCGCATCAGATTGCAAGCTTACGACCACAAGATCCTCGACGTCGCAGTTGAGAAGATCATCGCAGTGGCCAAAACCACAGGCGCCGGAGTTGTCGGACCAGTCCCACTCCCAACCGAAAAGCAGGTTTACACAATTCTTCGTGCAACATTCAAGTACAAGGATGCTCGCGAACAGTTCGAAATCCGCACCCACAAGAGATTAATTGACATCGTTAATCCAAAGAAGGAAACAGTTGACCAGATCAGAAGACTTGATCTTCCAGCTGGAGTCGACATTGATGTCACAGCAAAGTAATAGGAGGACCAAATCATCATGAAATCCATCATCGGAAGAAAAATGGGCATGACTGAAGTCTTCGCAGCAGACGGAACAATGTATCCAGTCACTGTTATTGAGGTCTTGCCTAACACCGTCATCGCAAAGAAAACAAATGAAAAAGACGGTTATGAAGCAATCCAAATCGGATATGAAGACAAGGCAGAGAAGAGAGCTAACAAGTGTGAGCTCGGAATCTTCAAGAAAGCCGGAGTAAGCCCAAAGAAGTACATTTATGAACTCAAGGGCGACGAAGTTTATGCAAAGAATGTCGGCGAGACAATCGATTGCGGAATCTTCGCAGCAGGAGAAGTCGTCGACGTCATCGGCACAACAAAGGGCCATGGCTACAGCGGCGTCATCAAGAAATACGGAAAGCACGTTGGTCCAAGAGGACACGGTTCCGGTTACCACAGACAGATCGGTTCATTAGCAAACAATGGCCGTTGCAACAACAGAGTCATCCCAGGAAAGCTTATGTCAGGCCACTGGGGACCAAGACAGTGCACTGTCCAGAACATCACAGTTATCGAGTCTAACTCAGAAAAGGGCTACATCCTCGTTAAGGGCGGTATCCCAGGCGCAAAGAAGTCATTAGTTATGATCAGAAGCGCAGTCCTCACACAGAAGGGCAAACCAGAAGTTAAGGCTCTCGTTAACTACCAGAAAGGAGAATAACGAAAATGGCAGATAAGAAAATCACTCTTCCAGTCGTTTCCCTCGCTGGAGAAAAAGTCGGAGACATCAAGGTCTCAGCATCTGTATTCGGTGTTACCGATGCAAATGAGCAGCCAGTCCACGATGCAGTCGTTGCTCAGTTAGCAAACGCTCGTCAGGCAACTGCAAAAACAAAAAAGCGCCACGAAGTAAGTGGTGGTGGCAAGAAGCCATGGAGACAGAAAGGCACAGGTCGTGCTAGAGCTGGTTCCAGCCGTTCCCCAATCTGGGTTGGCGGTGGTAAGGTCTTCGGACCAGACGGCAACCAGAACTACACCGTCTCTCAAAATAAGAAAGCTCACGCACTCGCGATGAAGACCGTCTTATCACAGAAGGTTGCAGAGAAGAAGTTAATCGTCGTCGATTCACTCGCTCTCGACGCAATCTCAACAAAGTCTGTCGTTGCAGCATTAAGCGCAATCAAGGCAGAAGGCAAGATCTCAGTCGTTTACAATGAAGGAGACGTCAACTTCGTCTACTCAGCTGGAAACCTCGAGAACGTTACCCTCTTAGGCCTCGGCAACGTCAGCGTCTACGATGTCTTATATGCAGACGTAATCGTCGTTGCTAAGGAAGACGTCAAAACAATCGAAGGAGGACTTAAATAATGGCAAAGAAAGCAGTCAAAGCAGAGCCAGTCGCAGAGACAAAGGCAGCATTCGCAGCTCCAACAGCTCACGATTACGAAGTCATCCTCGCTCCAATCTTCACAGAAAAGAGCTATGCACTTCTCGATGCCCAGAACAAGGTCACCGTCAAAGTTGCTCCTCTTGCTAACAAGATCGAGATCAAGGACGCATTCGAGCGTCTCTACAAGGCAAAGGTTGTCGACGTCAAGATCGTCACAGTCAATGCAAAAGAGAAATCACGCGGCGGCCGTTATAAAGGCTTCGTCGGCGGATACAAGAAGGCAATCGTCTCCCTCGCAGAAGGAAACGCAGTCGACTTCTTCAAAGAGTAAGGAAACACCGTTAAGTATCAATTACTTATAAAGCATCCACTATAGGAGAAATAAAATGGCAATCAAAACTTATCGCCCATATACTCCAGCTCGTCGCGCAATGTCGACAATGGATTATAGCGAATTAACCAAAGTAGCTCCTGAAAAGTCATTGCTCGCACCTAAGAAACACTCAGGCGGCCGCAACAATACAGGAAAGATCACCTGCCGTCACATCGGCGGTGGCAACAAGAACCGCTACAGAATCATCGATTTCAAGCGTAACAAAGACGGAATCGTCGGAACAGTCGCTACACTTGAATACGATCCAAACAGAACAGCATTCATCTGCTTAGTCAACTATACAGATGGTGAGAAGCGTTACATCCTCGCTCCAAAAGGATTAAAGGTCGGAGACAAGATCGTCTCAGGCGCTGCAACAGATATCAAAACTGGTAACTGCTGCGAATTAAGAAACATCCCAGATGGTTCTGTCGTTCACAACATTGAATTAAAGCCAGGCAAGGGCGGACAGATGTGCCGTGCTGCTGGAACAAGTGCTCAGGTCCTTGGTTCAGAAGGCAAGTACGTCATGTTAAGACTCGCTTCAGGCGAAATGAGAAAAGTTCTCGGCGTCTGCCGTGCAACAATCGGCTCAGTCGGAAACGAAGACTACAGCTTAGTCAACATCGGTAAATCCGGTAAAGTCAGACACATGGGTGTCAGACCAACAGTCCGTGGTTCAGCAATGAACCCATGCGACCACCCTCACGGTGGTGGTGAAGGTAAGTGTCCAGTCGGACGTGATGCACCACGCACCCCATGGGGTAAGAAAGCAATGGGCGTTAAGACCCGTCGCAACAAACAGCATTCTACAAAGCTCATCGTGAGACGTAGAAATGGCAAATAAGGAAAGGAGATCGAACTATGTCACGTTCTAGCAAAAAGGGACCATTCGTAGACGCATACCTCTTAAAGAAGGTTGACGCTCTCGATAAGGCAGGAAAGAAAGAGATCATCAAAACATGGTCACGCCGTTCGACCATCTATCCAGCATTCGTCGAACACACCTTCGCTGTTTATAACGGCAAGGAACATATCACCGTCTATGTCACAGAAGATATGGTCGGCCACAAGTTAGGTGAATTCGCACCTACAAGAAACTTCCCTGGACACCACGGCAACAACGCTGGTGACAAGGGCAAGAGATAAGGAGTAAACAAGATGGCAGAAACAAAGAAGAAAGCTGTCGCTGCAGAAGCAACAGAAGAAACAGCTGCTAAGAAGGCTGCTCCTAAGAAAGCTGCTGCAAAGAAGTCAACAACTTCAACAGCTGCTAAGAAGACAACATCAACAGCTAAGAAAGCTCCAGCAAAGAAAGCTGCTCCAAAGGCAGAGGTCGTTGAAGAAGCTGCTCCAGCAGTTGTCGAAGAAAAACCAGCTGCAAAGAAGCCAGCTGCAAAGAAAGCTCCAGCTAAGAAGGCTGCTCCAAAGGCAGAAGTCAAGGCTGAGCCAGTTAAGCCTGCTAAACCAGCAGTCACAGAGGCAACATCTGTCGCTAAAGACGTCAGAGTCACTCCTCGTAAAGTCCGCTTAGTCGCTGACATCGTCAGAGGCAAGGACGTTGATGAAGCACTCGCAATCCTCGCAAATGTCAACAAGGCAGCAAGCGAGCCAGTTGCAAAGGTCATCAAGGCTGCAGCAGCAGATGCAACTCACAACTTCCACCTCAACGCAGACAAGCTCTACGTTGCAGAAATCCAGGTTGGAGACGGCATCAAGATGAAGAGATTCATGCCAAGAGGTAAAGGATCTTCTTCAGGATTAGTAAAGAGAAGCGCGCACATCCGCGTAACAGTTAAGGAAAGAAAGTAAGGAGGAAACACAATGGGACAGAAAGTTAATCCAGTAGGTCTTAGAGTTGGCGTCAACCGTGGTTGGAACGCTAGCTGGTATGCTTCCAATCAGGACTTCGCAAAGTTCCTTAACGAAGATATCAAAATCCGTAGCACATTAGAGCCAATGCTCAAAGTCGCTATGGTCTCACACATCGACATCGCAAGAACAAAGAACGACAAAGGCGCAAACGTCTCAGTCGTCGCATATGTTGCACGTCCAGGCGCATTCCTCGGACAGGATGACACAAACGTCAATGCAGCAGTTGCAGCTCTTAAGAAAGTCGTCAAGACAGGTGAAGTCGCCCTCAAAGTTGTTGAGGTTAAGGACCCAGATCTCGATGCAACATTAATTGCAAAGTGGATCGCATCTGAACTTGAGAACAGACAGTCATTCAGATCAACTCAGAAGAAAGCTCTTCAGAGAATGAGAAAAGCTGGCGCAGAAGGTTGCAAGACCCAGTGCCAGGGACGTTTAGGCGGTGCTGAAATCGCTAGACGTGAAGGTTACAAAGAGGGCGTCGTCCCACTCGAGACCTATCGTGCAGACATCGACTACGCAGCAGTTCCAGCAGCTACTGAGTACGGACGCATCGGCGTCAAGGTCTGGATCTGCAGATCAACAAACAAGAGCTTGGTCAAGAAACCAGCTAAGCCAGAGGGAGGAAAAAGATAATGTTACAGCCAAAGCGTGTTAAGTATCGCCGTCCTCATGGATTAAGCTATGAAGGCATCGCAACCAAGGGCAACACAGTTGCATTTGGTAAGTGGGGTCTCCAGGCTGAAGAAGGCACATACATCACCGATCATCAGATCGAAGCAGCTCGTAAGGTCTTATCAAGATATACAGACCGTGCAGGAAAGATTTGGATCAGAATCTTCCCTCACCTTGCTAAAACAAAGAAGCCTGCTGAAGTCCGAATGGGTTCTGGTAAAGGATCCCCAGAAGGATGGGTAGCAGTCGTTAAGAAAGGCCGCATCTTATTCGAAATCGATGGAGTCGCAGACGAAATCGCAAAGAACGCATTAAGACAGGCAGCCTTCAAGCTTCCAATCAACTGCAAAGTTGTTGGAAAGGAGGACTAAGCCATGACAGTTAAAGAACTTAGAGAACTCACAATTGCTGAACTCAATGAGAGAATCGCTGAACTTCACCAGAAGCAGTTCGACCTCCAGCAGAAAGCAGCAGTTGGCACCCTCGAAACACCAAACGAGCTCCACAATGTCCGTAAGGATATCGCTAGAGCAGAAACAGTGAAGCGTGAAAAAGAGCTTCAGATCGCAAGATAAGAAAGGAGATCACCATGGAAAGAAATACAAGAAACACTTTCAAGGGAACAGTTGTCGGAACAAAGATGAACAAGACAATCATCGTTGAAGTCGCAACAAAGAGAAACGATCCCCTTTACACAAAGCGTGTCAAGTACGCTAAGAAGTACTATGCACACGATGAGAACAACGAAGCTAACCTTGGTGACGTCGTCACAATCGCTGGCTGCCGTCCGCTCTCAAAATTAAAGAGATTCAGATTAGTCAGCATCGACCAGAAGGCCGTTACAGACGATGTCGCAGCAGTTGAAGCTGCTCTCGAAGCAAAGGAAGGAGAATAAGCTATGGTTCAGAATGAGTCAAATCTTGTCGTAGCAGACAACTCCGGTGCGAAGTTAGTTCGCATCTTCCACCAGTATGGTGGTTCCCACAAGAAATCATCCACAATCGGTGATGTCGTTCTCTGCGCAGTCAAGGACGCTATCCCAAGTGGTAAGGTCAAAAAAGGACAGGTCGTCCACGCAGTTATCGTCCGCACAAAGCGTGCAGTAGCTCGTAAAGACGGATCCTGCATCGCATTCGACGACAACGCAGTTGTCATCATCGACGGCGAAGGAAATCCAGTTGGCACACGTGTCTTCGGACCAGTTGCCCGCGAACTCCGTGACAAGGGTTACATGAAGATCATCTCCCTTGCACCAGAGGTCTTATAATCAGGAGGAATAGGAAATGAACATCAAAACTGGTGATAAAGTCATCGTCCTCTCCGGAAGCGACAAGGGCAAAGTTGGAATCGTCCAGAAGGCATTCCCAAAGCTCAATAAGGTCGTTGTTGAGGGCGTCAATGTCCACAAGAAGCACAAGAAGGGCCAGAATGGCGGCGAAGGCACAGTCTTAGACATGTATTGCCCAATCGACGCATCAAACGTCGCTCTCCTTGATCCAAAAACAAAGAAAGCTACCCGCGTCCACCACAAGGTCGTCGACGGAAAGAAGATTCGCGTTAACGCAAAAGGCGAGTCTCTCGAACAGAAATAATTAGGAGGAATGAAAAATGGCAGAAAATAGAGTCAAAACCTATTACAAGAATGAAGTAGTTCCTGCTCTCGTTAAGAAGTTCGGCTACACAACCCCAATGCAGGCTCCAAAAATCGTTAAGATCGTCATCAATATGGGCGTTGGAGATGCAACTCAGAACGCAAAGGCTCTCGAAGACGCAGTCAATGACTTAACAATCATTGCTGGTCAGAAGCCAGTCGTTACAAAAGCAAAGAAGTCAATCGCTACCTTCAAACTTCGTGAAGGCCAGGCAATCGGCTGCAAGGTCACTCTCCGTGGCGAAAGAATGTACGAGTTCTACGATAAGCTCGTCTCAATCTCTCTCCCACGCGTCAGAGACTTCCGTGGCGTTTCAAAGAACGCATTCGACGGACACGGCAACTACACACTCGGTGTTAAGGAACAGTTAATCTATCCTGAAATCGACTACGATAAGGTTGCAAAGGTTCGTGGTATGGACGTTGTCATCGTCACAACCGCTAACACAGACGAAGAAGCATACGCATTATTAGAAATGCTCGGTATGCCATTCAAGAAATAAGGAGATCTAGAACAATGGCTAAAACATCATTAAAGGTCAAGCAGTCCAGACCTCAGAAATTCAAAGTTAGAGAATACTCACGCTGCTCACGCTGCGGCAGAGTTCACGGCGTTCTCTCCAAATTCGGAGTATGCCGTATCTGCTTAAGAGAATTAGCTTACAAGGGCGAAATTCCAGGCATGAAGAAAGCAAGCTGGTAATTAAGGAAGGAGACAGAAAAATGAACGCAGATCCAATCGCAGACATGTTAACACGTATCAGAAATGCTAACGCACTTCGCTACGAGACTGTTTCCATGCCTAACAGCAAAATGAAAGCTGAAATCGCACGCATCCTCAAGAAGGAAGGCTACATCAGCGAATTCACAATCGAAGGTGAAGGTGTCAAGAAGACCCTCACAGTCAACCTCAAGTACGGCGCAAATGGCGAGCGCGTAATCTCAGGTTTAAAGAAGATTTCAAAGCCAGGTCTTAGAATCCACGTCGAATGCGAAAAGCTTCCAAAGGTTCTTAAGGGCTTAGGCATCGCTATCGTTTCAACAAGCAAGGGCATCCTCACTGACTCAGAAGCTCGCAAGGCTGGAGTCGGCGGCGAAATCCTCTGCTATGTTTGGTAATTTAATTTAGGAGAAGAGATTTTATGTCAAGAATTGGATTGAAACCCATCGCTCTTCCAGCAGGCGTTACTCTTGAAGTAAATGGTAACGTTGCCATCGTTAAAGGCTCCAAAGGCGAAGTAAGCGTCCACATCCCATCGGACGTCAGCGTCGAGGTAGCTGATGGCGTCGCTCATGTTAATTTAAATGCTAACGAGAACAACATGAGACAGGCTCAGAAAGATCACGGAACAACAGCAGCTAACCTCACAAACGCAGTCAAAGGCGTTTCAGAAGGTTGGAAGAAGGAACTCGAGATCGCAGGTACAGGTTACCGTGCATCTATGAAGGGTGACACAGTCACTATGTTCCTTGGTTACTCCCACATGGTCGAAAGAAAGCCAATCGGAAAATACACAAAGATCACCTGCAAGGATGAAACACACATCACAGTTGAAGGCTGCTCAAAAGAAGATGTCGGCCAGACAGCTGCAAGCATCTATGATGCACACAGACCAGACGTCTACGGCAACAAGGGCGTCCACTATGTCGGTCAGAAGATGATCAAGAAGGTCGGTAAGCGTGCTGCTTCCGGTAAGAAGTAATAGGAGGATAGACAAATGATTCAGAGAGAATCCAGAAATAGCGTTCGTCAGAGAAGACACGCTCGTGTTCGCGAAAGAGTCAATGGCACAGCAGAAATGCCACGCCTTGTCGTCTTCCGCTCAAACAAGAACATTGAAGCTCAGATCATTGATGACGTTAAGGGTGTTACATTAGCATCCAGCTCATCAACACAGCTCAAGTTAACAAACGGTGGCAACTGCGAAGCTGCTGCTAAAGTCGGCGAAGACCTTGCAAAGAAGGCTCTTGCAGCTGGCATTTCAAAAGTCGTCTTCGACAGAGGCGGATATGTCTATCACGGACGTGTCCAGGCTCTCGCTGATGGCGCAAGAGAAGGAGGACTCCAGTTCTAAGGAGAAATTAACAATGGAAGAAAATAAAACTGTCGTTGCTGCTCCAGCAGAAGAAAAGAAGTCCAATCCTACTGGCAACCCAAACAGAGACCCTCAGGGATCAAGATCCGCTGAGCGTCCTGGATCACGTAAGTTTGCAGGCAAAGGACGTCCAGGTGAAAGACGTGGCGGCCGTGGCGGCTTCAGACGTGAAGAAGATGAATTCACAGATCGTGTTGTAAACATCAACAGAATCTCAACCACAACAAAAGGTGGTAAGCACATGCGTTTCGACGCTCTCACCGTTGTCGGTGATGGCAAAGGACACTACGGCTTCGGACTTGCTAAGTCAGTCGAAGTTCCAGACGCAATCAAAAAGTCCCTTACTGCAGCAAAGAAGAAGACCTATGGCATCAAGATCGTCAAGGGCGGAACAATTGCTCACGAAGTTTGGGGCGTCTTCGGTAAGACCCGTGTCTTCCTCAAACCAGCACCTGAAGGTACAGGAATCGTCGCTGGCGGCGCAGTCCGTGCTGTCCTCGAACTCTGCGGCATCAAGAACGTTGTCTCAAAGGTTTATGGCTCACGTACAGCTATCAACGTCATCCGTGCTACACACGCTGGCTTACAGGACCTCAAGAACAAAGAGAAAGTCTTAGCTCTTCGTGGTATCGAAACTAAAGGAGGCAAATAAAAATGGCTACATCCTTAACAAATTTAGTCGTCGTTGAAGGTTCCAAAAAGGAACACTTCCGCAAAGGCCAGGGCCGCGGCACCGGTAACGGAAAGACCGCTGGTAAGGGTCAGAAGGGCCAGGGCGCTCACGCACACACCAAGAAGCACGGCTTCGAGGGTGGTCAGATGCCTTTAGCTCGTAGACTTCCTAAGTATGGCTTCAAGAACATCAACAAGAAGACATACGCAGTCGTCAACCTCACAGTCCTCAACAAGTTCGAGGAAGGTGCAGTCGTCACACCAGAGCTCTTAATCGAATCTGGTATCATCAAAGACGCTTTAGATGGAATTAAGGTCCTCGGAAGTGGTACACTCGAAAAGAGCATCACTGTCAAGGCTCACGCTTTCTCTAAATCAGCAGCAGAAGCTATCGCTGCAAAGGGCGGCACAACTGAGGTAATTAAGTAATGAAAAAATTCGTCTCGATCTTCAAAAACAAAGAAATCGTCAACCGTATTTTCTTCACGGTCATGATTCTCTTTGTCATCAGGATCGGGGCGGCCATTACAGTTCCAGGCGTTAACGCAGCAAACTTGAAGTCTCAATTGACTCAGAGTGGATCTGCGTTAGCTATCATGGACTTACTCGGAGGTGGAGCACTATCGAACTTCTCCATCTTCGCACTCGGAGTCTCGCCATACATCACAGGCCAGATTATCATTCAGCTTCTCTCCAAGGACGTTTTACCTGCATTGACTGAATTATCAAAGCAGGGCGAATACGGCCGTAAAAAGATCGAAATGTCCACCAGATACCTCACTCTCCTTTTAGGAGCGGTTCAGGGCTACGGTATCATCAAGACAATGGAGAACAGCTCGTATATTTCCCTTACAATGGACGGAAATTTCTGGACATATGCCTACATCGTCACCATTCTCCTCGCAGGAGCTATGCTCACAATGTGGTTAGGTGACCAGATCACCGAAAAGGGTATCGGTAACGGTATCTCTGTCATCATCTTCGCCGGATGCGTCAGATCCATCCCAACACAGTTAACAACTGCGTGGTCAAAGTGGATCACAAACAACGTCGCACACGGCTCAAGCGAAATGATCAAAGGTGCATTCCAGTTCGCACTCTACATCTTGGCAATGGTCTTCATCATCGGATTCGTCGTCTTCGTCGAACTCTCAAAGAGAAAGATCCCTGTCCAGCATGCAGGAAAGGGTGGCAGCTCCGCCTCTATGGCACGCGCCTCGTTCTTGCCTATCAAGATCAATAGCGCCGGAGTTATTCCGGTCATCTTCGCCTCCTCAATCTTATCGGCACCATCAATTGTTGCGAGCTTTATCTCAGCAGATGCCGCTAATGCAGGTTGGTTAAAGATATTCAACTACAACTCCACATTCACAATGCCATGGTTCGATGGCACACACTGGGAGATGAACTGGGGCTTATTTATCTACTTAGCTCTCATCATCGCCTTCACATTCTTCTATGCAGAGATGACAATCGATCCTGCAACACTCGCTGACAATTTCCAGAAGAACGGATCTTATATCCCTGGCATCCGTCCAGGTAAAGAGACCGAAAGATATGTTGGTAAAGTATTGAACCGCGTCACCTTCATCGGTGCAGCAGCTCTCTGCTTCATCTCAGCTCTTCCAATCGTTCTTGTTTGGACAAATGTCTTCGGTAATGACACCTCACTCGCTATCGGCGGTACAGGATTAATCATTATCGTTGGTGTCGCACTCGAAGTTAACAACCAGATCGACGGTCTTCTCGCCGGCAAGAGCTTCGAACAAACACAGGGAGGAATTTAATACATGCTTAACATCATTCTTATGGGCCCTCCAGGAGCGGGTAAAGGAACTCACGCTGTCTGGATCGCAAAGGACTTCAACATCCCACACATCTCAACAGGTGACATGTTCCGTGAGGCTATGTCCTCAGGCTCTGAACTTGGAAACAAGATCAAGGACGTCATCAACGCTGGTGGCCTTGTTAGCGATGATTTAACATGTGCCCTCGTCAAAGAGCGTTTATCAAAGCCTGATTGCGCAAACGGATATCTCTTAGATGGATTCCCACGCACAATCCCACAGGCAGAGGCATTCGCTAAGATGGGCGATGAATTAGGAATCGGTGCAAACCTCGTTCTTAACATCTCATGCCCTGACGAAGTTCTCATCAGCCGTATCGCTGGACGCCGTGTCTGCCCTAAATGCGGCGCAAGCTTCAACGTTAACACAGCGAAGCCAAAAGTTGAGGGTATCTGCGATGAATGCGGCAGCGCATTGATCCAGAGAAAAGACGACAATGAAGCATCATTCAAAGTCCGTCTCGAAAATTATTATAAGAGTACCGCTCCTTTACTTGATTTCTATCAAGAAAAGGGTATACTTGCTACCTTCGACGGCAACGTCGATGCAGCAAGTCTCAAAGTAGAGTTAACAACTCTCTTGAAGGTGCGCTAATAAATGATCAGCATCAAGTCTCCGAGAGAAATCGAACTCATGAGAAAGGCTGGACGCCTCACGGCTAAGGTCTTCGAAGAGGTCGGACCTCTCGTGAAACCTGGTGTGAGTACCCAATTCCTCGCGGATAAGGCTGAAGAAGTCATCCGCAGGGAGGGTGGCATTCCCGCCAGCAAAGGTTACGGGGGTTTCCCTGGAGCCATCTGCACCAGCGTCAACGAGGTCATTGTTCATGGCATCCCATCGAACAAAAGAATCTTGGTTGACGGTGACATCATCTCTCTAGACGTGGTCGTTAAACTCAACGGTTACCATGGAGACGCATGCAGAACCTATCCAGTCGGCATCGTGAGCGAAGAGAAACTCAAGCTCATCAAAGTCACTGAGGAAGCGTTCTGGGCCGGCGTCAGCAAGGTAAAGGCTGGAGTTAGACTTGGAGACGTCGAACACGCTATACAAGAAGTTGCCGAATCAAATGGCTACAGCGTGGTCCGCGAATTCACAGGTCACGGCATCGGAAGAGAAATGCATGAAGACCCGTACATTCCAAACTATGGAAATCCGGGCACTGGTCCAACACTTAGAGAAGGCATGACACTCGCCATCGAGCCAATGGTTATGATGGGCGCGCCAGCCGTAAGGACCATGAAAGACGAATGGACAACCGTTTCTAAAGACGGAAAGCCAAACGCTCATTATGAGAACACAGTAGTCGTTACTAAGGATGGCTACGAAATAATCACATTGGAGGATAAACACTTTGAGTAAAGAAGATTGTATTGAAGTCGAAGCAACGGTAGTGGAGTCATTACCTAATGCAAACTTTAAAGTCAAACTCGCCAATGGCGCGGTAGTTCAGGCCGGCGTTTCAGGAAAAATCCGTATGCACTACATACGCATTCTCCCTGGTGATAGAGTTACCGTTCAGTTCTCACCATATGATTTAACACGCGGCCGCATCACATTCCGCTACAAGAATTAATTAGAGGGACTCACGTTCCCACTACAGGAGCACAAAACAATGAAAGTAAGACCATCTGTCAAACCTATCTGCGACAAGTGCAAGGTCATCAGACGCAACGGCGTCGTGATGGTCATCTGCAGCAATCCAAAGCACAAGCAGAGACAAGGTTAATTTAGGAGAAATTAGAAAATTATGGCACGTATTGTAGGTATCGATATACCAAACGAGAAGCGCGTTGTCATCTCCCTCACCTATATCTATGGTATCGGTGACACAACCGCTCAGAAAATTTGCAAAGACGCTGGCGTCTCAGAAGACATCAGAGTCAAGAACTTAACAGACGATCAGCTCAACGCTCTTCGTAACGAAGTTGTTAAGTACAAAACAGAGGGTGATCTCCGTAGAGAAATCGCTCTCAACATCAAGAGATTAACAGAAATCGGATGTTACAGAGGCAAGCGCCACAAAGCTGGACTTCCTGTCCGTGGTCAGAGAACAAAGACAAACGCTCGTACACGTAAGGGTAAGAGAAAGACCATCGCAAACAAGAAGGAAGCTTCTAAGTAATAAGGAGGAGTAGAAAATGGCTGATAACAAGAAGAAAAACGGCAAGAAGACTACTTCTGCTAGAAAGAAAAAGATCAAAAGATCTTATACAAAGGGCGTCGCACACGTTCACGCATCCTTCAACAACACAATCGTCACTATCACTGATGTCGCAGGCAATGTTATTGCTTGGTCCAGTGCAGGTGCACTTGGTTACAAAGGCGCAAAGAAGGCAACTCCATTCGCAGCTCAGTTAGCTGCAGAAGCTGCTGGAAAAGTCGCATTTGACCAGGGCCTCCGCCAGGTTGATGTCGACGTTAAGGGTCCAGGCCCAGGCCGTGAGTCCGCAGTCAGAGCACTCGGAACAGTCGGTCTCCAGGTCCTCTCAATCGAAGACACAACACCAGTCCCACACAACGGCTGCCGTCCTCCAAAGAAGCCAAGAGGCTAATTAGAGAACACACGCCCCAATAGGGAAATTTCAAAATAGGAGGAAAATTAATGGCAAATTTCAATAACGACGTCGAAGAACTCATCATCCCAAACCCATTTCATCCATTCACAATTGAGATGAAGGACTATCAGGAATCCGAGCACTACGCTAGATTCGTCGTTGAACCTCTCGAAAGAGGCTTTGGCATTACAATCGGTAATGCACTTCGCCGCGTACTCCTCAGCGCCCTTCCTGGCGCGAGCGTCTTCGCGATCGAAATCGAAGGTGTCCGTCATGAATTCACAGCTATCCCAGGTGTGGAAGAAGACGTCACCGCAATCATCCTCAACCTCAAGGATTTAGTCCTTAAGATTGATGGACCTGCAAATGATGTTAAGCGTTTAGAGGTTGATTTCCAGGGTCCTGGCGTCTTAAAAGCCGGTGACTTAGAACTCCCAGCTCTCGTTAGCGTCATCAACCCAGATCTTGAAATCGCACATCTCAACGAAGATGGCCACATCAAGATGACAATCTATGCTGCACAGGGACGTGGCTATTACACATGTGATGCCAACAAAGCTGAGCACAACATCAAGACAATCGGCGTTATCTCAACTGACTCAAACTACTCACCAGTCGTTAAAGTCGGATTCGATACAGAGTCTGCCCGTGTTGGCCACGACTCAAAGTTCGATAAGTTAACTCTCGAAGTCACAACCAACGGTTCTATCGAGCCTGATAAGGCAGTTGCTATGGCAGCTAAGCTCTTAACAGGTCACTTCCAGGCAGTCATCGACCAGCTCGACAAGGCTGTCGAGGGCTTCAAGCTCGTTAAGGAAGAAGTTAGAACAGAAGAAAACAAGTATCAGGACATGATGATCGAAGAACTCGACCTCTCAGTCCGTTCAAACAACTGCTTGAAGAGAGCAGGTATCTCCACCGTCATGGAACTCACTCAGAAGAGCGAGGATGAGATGATGAAGGTCCGCAACCTCGGCAAGAAGTCGTTAAAAGAAGTGAAGGAGAAGCTTGCATCAATCGGGCTTCACTTCCGTGATTATGTAGGAGAATAAACAATGGCTGCACAAGGAAGAAAACACGTCCACGGCAAAACTGGTGTCCGTTTCAAAGCTGCTTATACAGCATCTAAAGAGAAGTCAATGCTCCGTAACGTCGTCAGCGAACTCATCGTTCACGGCCACGTCACAGTTACATCAGGAGTTAAGAAAGAGTTAGTCTCTCTCGCAGACAAGATGGTCACTTATGCTAAAGCTGGCGATCTCGCTAGCCGCCGTCAGGCTGCAAGAGTCATCCGTCACGACATCGTCGATGAGAAGGGTGTCCAGGCTCTCGATAAGCTCTTCGCTGAAATCGGTCCTAAGTTCAAAGACAGAAACGGTGGTTACACAACCTCCGTCAAGCTTGGCGCTCGTAAGGGTGACAATGCTGAACTCGTCCTCATCGCTTGGGTTGACTAATTAAGCAAAACTTAAGATTTAAGCTCTCTTTATAAGGGGGCTTTTTTACTGAACAAATAAAGAAAAATCTGTACACAATTCGTGGCAGAATTAAACTTTTTGTAACTTTTTATTGAATTTCAAACTTTTGCTATTATCACTATATACATGAAACACAGGTTGATATCTATCCTTTTTGTACAATTCTTAGCTACATCATTTTTGCCAACACATTGGAGACTTAATGATGACATTTTCCTTAATATGCCATTCGAATCCACTGTTGTCGAGGATGATGCGGATGACAGTATTGACGATTTGCCGCTTTCGATAAGTCCAACAATATCGTTTAACGGCAACACGGAGACTTATTTTTCGAATCTCTACGACTATAGCCCAATTAATTCTAATGGCAGTTGCGGGTATGTATCTCTCATCCAATATATGTCATATTATGATACTTTCTACAACGATGGCATAATTCCTGAACGTTATGAACGGAGATACGAGAACGCAACAACGGCATCACAGGCATTATCGAAGTCTCCTGGCGTCTTAAGACAGAGCTATCCAACCGACTCTGTCCAACTTGCCGCTTATGTTATTCAAAACAAGGATGTTGATTTTCAAGCAAAATGCATGAGTATAAAGAACGCCGGCATGCTTTCGTATTCGCCAAGTATTGGAATGTGGGATTATGAGAGCATATTTGATGGATTGTATGGTGTTGGTCAGGCTTCGTTTGACTATGTAACGTATTCTTCATATTCAAATTCACCAACAGATCCATCTTCGATTTCAGGGCTTGATTTATATGTAAAAAACCTGCTCGATGAAGGCAAACCAGTTATTTTGCATATTGCGACAGACGGATCATATACCTCATATCACTCAGTCGTTGCGTATTATTACGATGACTACGGCATCCATTGCAATTTTGGGTGGGGTTCCTCCTCAACTGACATGACTTTGGATGGTTATTACATTTATATGGCTGGTACAGCAGATTTCACATTAATGGGAGAGATACATTCGGACAATTACCGGGTTGGCTCTCAATATTACTGTGGCTGCGGTGAACATTATCACAATTACACATATACATGCGTGGACAGCCTTTACCACAGGTGTAGGTGTGTTTGTGGATATTCTTATTTAGAAAGACACGTTTTTGAATCTTTGGGAATGGATTCTAATGGAACGTGCAGGAGGTGTAATTATGAAAGCTAAATTACTTCTATTGTCGATTATTCCTGTTTTATTTGGATGTGCCGGTCCAGCATCTTCTGGAAGTGACGATGTGGTCATTTCGTCGAATCAAGAAGAAAATGGAAAGGCGATCAAGTTTGCGGAGGATAAGGCAATTGCCATGACCGAGTTCGACGGAAATGTGGAGGCAGTCATAAAGACGTCATATCAGACATTTACGTCAATCGATGGTTTAGACAATGTGTCTTTTGCGCTAGTCGGAGACTTTAAAGATGCGGAATTCTCTTGCAAGTATGCGGTCAATTTCCCTGAAGTATCAGGCGTAAATGAACATCCTTATTCAATTGTAGGAGACAAGTGCACTATTGAGAGATATAACGTAAAAAACTCAAGATACTACATTTGTTTTGCCGCAAAGTTCGGTCAAATTAACTACTACGCTGGTTTTTCGTACGGCGCTGAAGTGGCAGATGTCTCGGTTTTAGACAGTCTTATCATAAAGGCAGACAGCATCCAGTCCATCAAAGGCTACACAGCTGCTAGATATAGCGGTTCAACTGAAGTTCCTGCAAAGGAAGTTATCAAAAACGACTCAGACACAAAGGCAAAATATGAGCACTTGTTTGATGGCTGTTCGTTGATTAAATCATCCGAAGGTTTGGCCCCTGGTGATAATATTTGCACATTTACAATTACAAAGACCGACGCTTCCGAGGTCACTTTCATGACCGGAGGGGCAAATGATATTGGTGTAAATGGAAACTTCTACAAGATTGCAGCGCCAAATCTTGAAGGATTCTTATCACTCTTTGCTTAAACTATCAGAGAATAAATATAAACCACGATTCAAAGTTCTCTTTATAAGGGGGCTTTTTCTTTGGTCTGAATGTATTGCAAACGCTTTAAAGACCGTGTTTCGAATCCGTCACAATTGTTAAAAACTTACAGTGTGTTAAAATTGCCTTGAGTCGAATATTCCCGTATGTTTAAATGAAAGCGTGAAGTGCAAACAGCAGTTATTAACAACCATTTTTGTCGCCGTTCTTTGCCTTTGCTCCTTTGGCGTGGCTCGTTTCCGTGTAAGCGGAAGCGGTTATCGCGCATCCGCTTTAGGCCTAATTGATTTTTTAGATTTCACTGATGATAGTGGGATTTTGGCGGACAGATTCGAAGCGTGCGCTGAAGGTTTTTATAAAGTCATGCTTGCCCTGGATACGTCTAGTACACTCAAGGATTATCACTGGTATAGGCAAAATTCAGATGGGACTTGGTCGCATAAGCCGGCTTCCGGTGCGGTAAGGAACTATGATTATGATGGAAACCCTATTATTGATCCTGAGTATTGCAATAAGAAATCGTGTGAGGATTCCGGATTTGAATGGTTAGGCTATGACTACGAATTTAATTATTCGGACGGATGTGCGTTCTTTTCTGTGCCTCTATTCTCGTATTAGACTTATTAGGAGGATAATTATATGAAATTATTGAACAAGATTCTTGCCATTTGCAGTGCTGCGTTGCTAGTTGCTTGTTCCGGCGGCTTTGTGGAACAAGTGTCAGGTTCGGAACCCTTTATGTCTGACAACGACTCTTCGTTATCGGAAGCTGCCTCTACAACAAGTTAAGAAAGCTGGCTAACTTCGGAAATCCAATCGACGACCAAAGTTCCAGAATCAAGCGACCCGAGGGTGGATATCAATTTTGATGAACCGCGCTCGTTGGGCGAGTTAATATACGATCGTCTCGAAGACGTTGATGCCATATATGGGGATTTAGTAATAAGAGAACTCCCAGATTTTTATCTGTACATAGGGGTTGACGGACAGGCCTATGAACACAAAGGGGACGCGAAACCGGTTGCAACGTATTTTTCATTGTATCTCTCTGACGTCAACAAGGATGGTTATAGGGATCTTTGCTATGTTAAACAGACAAAAGGCTCATCGCCTAATTATTATGTTGAGATTTTTGATGTAAAAAATGATCAGGTTATCTTTGATATAAAAGCTGAATCATTAAAAAATTACTTCCTCGAATTGCGTGAAGGGTTTATTTATGTGCTTCAGGCAAAACCGTCTACGAACCCGAAAGAAGATTCGATCTCCTCAGGATTCATAAGATATAGCAAAGAGAAGGGTATCTATATAAACTGGATTGTGCCGGAAGTTATAACAAAAATTAACGTTTCTATGTTTCAGGAGGGAGAAACAACCAAGCAGTTGGACATGACTGATACCGTTGTTGTCAGCACGTATTTCACCTACGTTTTCTCTGTCACCATTGAGACCAATGGAGAGATTACTTACCCAGAGATTTCTTCATCGCTTCTACAACCTATTAGAGTCTATCGATTTGAGAGCGGAATGATGTTTAGGGTATATTTCAAGGATGCTGATTATTCTTCAACAACTTTTAGATATCAGAATGCAACCGAAACCATAAAAATCGTTGTCGATGACACGAAATTCGTGGGAACAACCGTTCGAGACTTATACCCAGAATTGCGAAATGTCACACCGGATGATATTGAATATTGTGAAAACATACGTCCTTCTGGTTGCACTAATATTTATGGTGTCGATCATTATGAAAGATTTGAAGGTCTGGAAAGCAAAATAAAAGCGGTAAACAAATGCCTCGACTCTTATGTTTGTCTAATCGATGAAGATTTGATGCCAGGTTCGATAGTCAATGAATCGGATCCAATGCTCAGATTCAAACTTAAAAACGGGGAGGTGTGCGATGTTGTCGCTCCTTCCTCTTACCAAGTACGCGATTCCAAAGGAAGGTCCTATTTCCACTTTAGTTACGGCACACTCGTGGAAGGCAACGATATAAGGACTAGTTATTATAGAATTTCCAAAATAATGGGCGAGAATCTTTTTGCGCAAAGCGCCAACAATCCAGAGGAAGCAAAAAGCATCAACATCGATGATTTATACAAAATTAAGTGTTCTTCACTGAAAACGGTCAACTATAGTGGCGACGTCAACGATTACGAATACGTTATCAAAGGCTACCAGGATATCTATGTTTTTGACAAAAAGACATTTGGCATTTCGTTCACACCATCTAACCATAACTTAGAAGGCCTGTATGTAAGAATGTTCACCATTGATAATGAATACACATTCGATTATCTCTTTGATAATTAGCAAAACTTAAGATTTAAGCTCTCTTTATAAGGGGGCTTTTTCTTTTGTTGTGATAGAATATCAATACGCTTGGATTTAAGTATTTAAACAAGCGGTTTTAACGATTTAAACCCGATTGGCGGAAAAGTACCCACAAACTTGGGGGAATCCTCTCAAAACGGCTAAAAACAGGAGGGAAATATGGGATATCAGTCAGTCATATTCGATTTAGATGGCACTCTAATCGATTCTATCCACGATATCAAAGACGCAATCAATGATGCCCTAAAAGAAATCGGCATCCCTCTTTCCTACACCTCAGACGAGGTTGCACATAAATTAATTGGTGCAGGAGCGGATAATCTCATGCATCGTGCGTTAGGTAAATACGACAAAGAAGAGACCTGGGCAAAGCTCAAAGAGTCATACATGCCTAAATACAAAGCCTATCAAGGAAGAAGTACAAAAGAGTTTGATGGTATTAAAGAAGCGTTGATGGAAATGAAATCAAAAGGCGTTTCTTTATTCATCTGCACGAATAAGCCACACGAACTGGCGAAGATAATCGTTGAGAAGATATTCGGGGATGATATGTTTGTGGATGTGCTTGGTCAGAAGCCTGGCGCACCAGTTAAACCAAATCCATTGATTGTCGAGCATTTCAGGACTCAGTATGGTCTGGATATGAAATATACCCTATATGTAGGAGACTCCAAAATCGACCTCGAAACCGCGAATAATGCAGGGGTGGACTCATGTCTTGTCACCTGGGGTTATGAGACTTATACGAGAGAATTGATGGACAAAGCCACTTTCGTTATTAACGAAGTCAAAGATTTGCTTAAAATAGTGTTATGAAATTCAGCAAGAGAACAACAAGTAGCGATAAACCTAGATTGAACGTATCACTTGAGATAGTGGTTTCTTTGCTGTTGTTCTTAGTGGCGTTCGCTTTCTCTTTGTGTCTTGGCCAGAAGGCTTATGACACACCTGAAGAGACCGGATTCTATATCTCTTATTGGATTCCAGCGGTGGTGGGCATGCTAACAATCATCGATGCAGGAATACTCTACATCGACAACAAAAAGGATTCGTTGTGGTCCAAGATCGCCTTTATTGTGGTATCTGTCGGTGAACTCGTTGTCTGTGTCATCGCAGGACACGATTACTTCCTGAAATACACATTATCCGGACCGGATACAGCGTTCAGATACATCGCTAGGGCATTGATATCCTTGGTGGCGGTCCTCAACATCGCCTTAAGAGCATTGAAGTTCTTCCCTAAAATCTCATCAAAACTAGATAAAAACTGCGTTATTGCAGCCTTATCTACCTTAACGGCAACATCTCTCTTATCGATGGGATACGCAGCGTTAGACCAATTCATCAAGGATTCCGGTCTAGATGCGGCGGATAATTCGTTGTTCATGGTGGCGTTTATCATCTCTTGCGTAGCCATAGTGGTATCAATCGCATCGGTATTCCTCAAAGAATCCGATATAAAGAAATACATCAACATCGCGACTACGTCGATGCCTGCTGTAGTAACTTTGATCGCAGTCCTCGCATTCATCGTCATCAGAGAATTCGGACCTGGCGAATACAAAGCTGATTATTGGTCACTAGTATGTGGCGGTGCTTCAATCATCGCTTCTCTAATGGCGTTTGTAATCTGTGTATTATCGCTCAGGAAAAATAAGTAAAACCTTCGAAAAATGTAAAAACTGCAAAAATCGAACTTCGAAAAATGTAAAAACTACAAAAATCGAAGAAAATTTGTTGATTAACCTGTTTTTTCTTTTACAATTTAATCGAGGATTAGAGAAATGGATTTTAAACGAAAAGCGTATGACATTTTAAGTCAATGGAAGGAAAAACAATCTCATAAACCCGTTATCGTTCAAGGTCTTAGACAAGTTGGAAAGAGCTATGTCGTTAGGAAATTTGCCCTTGAAAACTACGAGAATGTAATAGTGTTTGATTTCAGATACGACGAGAAATTTAGGCGTTGTTTCGAAAAATCATTGGCCGTCGACGACATAATTCATGAAGCCAGCGCTTTTGTGTCCGGTGCCTCTTTCGCCCCTCATAAAACAGTTTTAATCTTTGAGGAGATAGGCGATTGTGAGCGTGCTAGGACCGCTCTTAAGTCTTTCTATTTGGATGGCCGTTTTGATGTAATCGCTACTGGTTCTTTGCTTGGGGTGGAGAATTATCGCAGGAAGGCTAAGAGCTTTATGCCAACCGGCTATGAAGAATATATCGAGATGCAGCCAATGGATTTTGAGGAATTCCTATGGGCATCTGGAGTGTCTGATGAAGCAATTCAACTATTGAGTGACTCTATCAAAAACGTAAAAGATCTTCCTTCCTCCTATGAACTCATGTTTGAAGAGCTTTTAAAGAGATACATCGTTGTTGGAGGCATGCCAGAAGCGGTGGACGCTTTCTTGACTAATAATGGTGGATATTTGAATGCTAGGGATGTTCAATTACGCCTTTTGAACGATTATAAATGTGATTTTGGCCGATTTGTTAATGACGACGGGAAAGAATCAATTGATTATTCGCTTCAGGCAAAGCTTAATGAGGTTTTCTCATCAATTCCCTCTCAATTGAGTAGAGAATCCGGAAATAGCAAATTCAAGATATCTGATGTTTCAAAGGGCGGAAGGCTATCGAGTTACGAATCCGCGATCCAATGGCTTAATAGGGCTGGTTTGATAAACATAGCATACAACGTTAATGCGATTGAAAAACCTCTTGCATTAAACAAGAACCTCAGCTGTTTTAAGTTATTTTTGGCGGACACAGGATTGTTGATGGCCTCTTATCCGATTGTTACATTGCAGGACTTCTTATCGGATAATCTTGACTCTCGCAAAGGCGCCATCTTTGAAAACCTCATGGCAACTATGCTGGCAAAATTCGGCGGAGATATGTTCTTCTACTCCGACACAAAGAGACATTTGGAAATTGATTTTCTTTTAGAAACAAACGAGGGGATAATCCTTCTCGAAGAAAAATCAACAAACGGGAAAATGGCGGCTAGCAAAGCTGTTATGCACGGCGAGACACCATATAAAGTTGCCGGATGTGTAAAATTCATCAAACAAGGCTTTGGTGTCGGCGAATTTTTCACATCACTTCCGCAGTACGCTGCGCCTTGGTATTTAGAACAGAGAAGCTTATCTACAAAAGAGTCTATTAAATGCAAGCAAATTGATATATTGTAATTGCTTGTTTAAGACCAATCGCAAAATAACGCGACAAAGGAACACTTTTAGAGTGTTATAATACATTTATGCACGAAATTAAGATTTACAACTCACTCGGAAACAAACTCGAGACATTCAAACCTATCAAAGAAGGCGAAGTATCTATCTACTGCTGTGGACCTACAGTCTATAACGACCCACACATCGGAAACTTCAGACCAGTTATCACTTTTGACGTTTTAAGACGCCTTTTCATCAGACTCGGATACAAGGTCACATTCGTATCTAACTACACAGACGTCGATGACAAGATCATCAACAGAGCCAAAGAGTTAGGCATCTCTGAGAAAGAATTAACAGAATCAATCATCACCGAGTTCGAAAGACTCATCCACGAGACTGGTTCTATGGTTCCAGACATCACTCCAAAGCCAACCGTCTATATGGACAAGATCATCGAATACGTTGATGAGCTCGTCGAGAAAGGCGCTGCATATGCAGAAGGCGGAGACGTTTATCTTAAAGTTCGCGACATTCCTGATTACGGTGAGTTATCGGGCAACACAATCGATGCATTGGAAAGCGGCGCTAGAATCAGCGTTAACGACAAGAAGAAAGACCCTCTCGATTTCGCTTTGTGGAAGAAGACGAACGAAGGCATCAAATGGACAACCAAGTGGTGCGATGGTAGACCAGGCTGGCACACAGAGTGCTGCGTCATGATCAACTCAATCTTCAAAGACCAGAACGGTTTAATCGATATCCATTCAGGTGGCTTTGACCTTAAGTTCCCTCACCACGAGAACGAAATCGCACAGGCTAAGGCTCACAACGGCCATAAGCTTGCAAACTATTGGATGCACAACGGCTTCATCAACGTCAACAATGAGAAGATGTCCAAGTCCCTTGGCAACGTCATGCTTATGAAAGACGTAGTGGCAGGATTCGGTGGAATCCCATTCAGAATGATGCTTTTAGCCGCACACTATAGAGCACCTGTCTCATTCTCTGAGGACACAATCAAGGAAGCACAGGTCAAATACAAACAGTTGCAGGATAGCGTCAAGAAAGCTGCCATCACATTGCAGTTAGCAGGCATTGATCCTGAAGCATTAATCCCAGCAGATGACTCAAAGTTCTTAGACACAATCTGCGACGATTTGAACACTCCAAACGCTTTAGCGGTACTCTATGAAGAGAACAAGGCTATGAACAACAGCCTCCGCAAAAACCCTGTGGATTTGGAGGAATTGAAAGAAAATTACGCAAAAGTCCGCTCTGCTGAGAGAGTTTTAGGAATTTCTCTTGCAATACCGGTCTTAAACGAAGAAGATAAAGGGCTTTATAAAGCCTACTACGAGGCTAAAGCCAACAAAGACTTCGCCAAGAGCGACGAAATTAGAGGAATTCTCATCGAAAGAAACGTCTTCTAATTGTAAGGAGGATGCCATGACCACTTTAGACAACATCATCACAAATTGGTTCAATTCCGGTTTCAACGGCGCAATCGCCGAATGGGCTGGTAATTTAATCCTCATTTTCTTGTCGCTTCTTTTAGCGTTGGTCTTGGTATCATTCATCGGCTTGGAGCGTGAGTATCATGGTCACGCCGCAGGCTTAAGAACCCATTTGCTCGTCTCATTGGGTTCCGCAATCATCATGATCGTTTCTATCTATGGTTTTGCTAACCCATCCACTAGAGACCCAGCCAGACTTGCAGCCCAGGTCGTCTCAGGCATCGGTTTCTTGGGTGCGGGCACAATCGTTCAGACAGGAACAGACGTCAAAGGTTTAACAACCGCGACGACACTTTGGATTTCCATGGCTATTGGCTTAGCCTGTGGATCTGGCAACTTCATCCTCGCCATCATCGGAACGGCTTTAGTTTTCTTGGCCCTTGTTTCCATGAAGAAGGCAGAGAAGATCGTCCAGAGAAAGAATCCAATCATCACCATTGTTGTACCAAGTGACAAGCCAATCATGAAGGAGATTGTCCAAATCTCCCAGAGATATGGCTTAACACTTAGAGAAACATATACAGAGCTCGTCTCATTCGAAGAAAACTCCGCTCTAAGAATCGAGATCAGAGTCACCTGTAACAATCCTCAAACCTTAACGAATTTCGTTGATGAGGTCCGATTTACCGTAAGACCTCTTGAACTTAAGGTTTCTGCGGCATCGTAAGGAGTAGAGGACTATGGGTACAGTTATTTATGGCAGAAATGCCATCAGGGCATCTATCGAAGCTGATAAGGTTAAAACCCTCTACGTGTCAGCTCATTTAGGTGGAGATAAACTCGTGGAGTTTGCCCGCAAGAAAAAGCTCGCCGTTAAGCTAGTGGATAACAATGAATTAACGCGAATGGCCAAAAACCCTTCCCATCAAGGATTTGTGGCGATTGTGGAGGAGTACGGCTCCTCAAGCATCGAAGAGATAATCGAAGCGGCCAAGGGTAAGAAATACCCTCTCGTTTTGATACTCGACGGAATTGAGGACCCACATAACCTCGGAGCAATACTGAGAAGCGCTGACGCTTTTGGTGTTGATGGCATCATCATCAAGAATCATGGCCAAGTCCAACTGAACGGAACGGTTGCCAAGGTTTCTACGGGTGCTATCAACTATGTCAAAGTGGCAGTTGTTAGCAATCTTTCTAACGCCGTCGAAAAACTCAAGCAAAACGGATATTGGGTAGTCGCAAGCGATGGCTCTGCAAAGCAGGGCTACATGGATATCGACTACAACTGTCCAATCGCTTTGATCGTCGGCTCAGAAGGTTTCGGTATTGCGCCATTACTCCTTAAGCGTTCTGATTTCATTGTTAAGATCCCTATGTGCGGCCACGTCAGTTGCTTGAATGCCTCCGTCGCGACTGCCGTTATTGTTGCAGGCATCGTCTCCTCCAGAAAATAGCTTTAATGCTTTAGAGGGAGGCTTATATGCCTAAACGAAAGAAAACATCCTTTTTTAAAAAAGAAGAGGAGCTCATTTTAATGTGCCAAAAAGGCCATGAGCTCTCATGGGAGATGCTTGTTAAGAAATATCTCTTACTCGCTAGCTATCTAGCGGTCAAGGTTCTCCCGGAATACTCAAGCGCTTATCAGCAGTGTGACGTTGAGGAGTGCATGTTGGTATCCCTAATGAACGCCGTATTTACCTACAAAACGGGGATTAGGGGCTTTTATCAGTATCTGATGGTCGTTTACCGCAACGAGTTGTTCAAGATGCTCCAGGAGAACAAACAGTTCTATAGGAGCGCAGTCATTTCATTGAGCGATTCTGTGCCGGGAACAGATGACAGCCTGACATTTGAGGACGTCATAGCAGATAACAAAGAAGACCCGATTTCCTATTGTGAGTGCACACTCATGGGGGAATTGCTTGAAAAAGCGGCCAAAGAACTCGATGACGAGACCAAAGAAGTGGCTTGTCTCAGGTTACAGGGTATGGGTTTTGAGGAGATTGCCGAACAACTCGGAATCACCTATAAATCCGCCCGTTTGAAATACCTTAAATACAAGAAGTTGGTAGACCGCTACATAAGCAAAACGAAATAATAGTGGCTTCTTAAAGAAGTTGCATTTGACTTAGTTGAAAACCCGTAATAACATATTGACGCTAAAAGGAGTTAAGTTATGAGTCGCGTTAAGATATTTTTAATTTGCTCTGAATGTCTATCCAGGAACTATCAGGTCACCAAGAAAAAGGAAGATCCGAAGCGTCTGGAACTTAGCAAATATTGCCCAACCTGTGGTAAACACACCAACCACAAGGAAAGCAAATAAGTAGGAGGATCTCACCAATGGCAAAACCAGGTAAGTATCTAAAAGAAGTCGTAAAGGAAGGAAAGCGCGTTCGCTGGCCAGAGAAAGATAAATTATGGCCATCAATCGCTGTCGTCATCAGCATCGCTGTCATAGTCGCATGCTTCTTAGCGTTATGGGACTATCTCGGATCATCAATCATCGATCTTTTGACAAAAGCTTTCGGAGGAATGTAATATGGCAAACAATTTAGGCGATAAGCAGTGGTATATCGTTACCACATATTCCATGTCAGAGTCAAAAACCGCTGACAACTTAAAGAAACGTATCGAATCAATGAACATGCAGGACTATATCCTCCGTGTTCTTGTCGCAGAACAGGAAGAACCAGTTTTAAAGGATGGCATTCAGGCTGTCGATAAGGCTGGCAACCCAAAGTTCAAGATGAAGAACCTTTATCCAGGTTATATCTTCGTCGAAATGATCATGACAGACGAGTCATGGTACATCGTCCGTAACACTCCAGGAGTCACTGGTATCGCTGGTTCCTCAGGCGGCGGTCAGAAGCCATCACCAGTCTCACGTGAAGAAATCGAACCAGTTCTTAAGAGAATGGGTCTCGTCGACGAGGCAATGTATGATCGTTATCAGGCAGGAGACGCTGTCAAGATCATCTCTGGACCACTCGAAGGAACAGAAGGTACAATCGAATCAATCGACCGCGAATCAGGCCAGATCAGAGTCATCACACTCTTCTTCGGTCGTGCTACACCAGTCGACTGCGACTTCTCAGAAATCGAGAAACTCTAATTCAGAACAAACTAACATCCCTAGTTACCTTGTAATTGGGGGTGTTTTTTATTTTAATAAATACATAGAAGCGCAATAGAAATATGAACAATCATTCATAAAACTATTGAACTGCTCTATTTTCATGCATATAATTTCCTCGTTGAAATATGAAAGGACGTTCATATATGGCAAAGTTACCTGATGACAAAACACTAGACAAGATGGAATCGTTGCTCAATGTAGCAAGCGACTTCACAAGACTCAAAATCATGTACAGCATCTCGGAGGATGAGAAATCGGTCTCAGAGATTGTTGAAGAAGTGGGTGCATCCCAGTCTTTAGTGTCCCATCAGCTTAAGGTCCTTAAGAAAGCTAACTTAGTCACAACGAGAAAAGAGAAAACGAAGGTCTTCTACAAATTAGCGGACCATCACATCGTTGAGCTATTAAATGTCGTATATGATCACGTGACAGAGTGATTATGAAAGACATCATTAACCAAACATTCTTAGTCGAAAACGTCGACTGTCCTAACTGCGCTGCAAAAGCAGCCGATCATTTAGAGAAGGATCCTAGAATACTCGAGGCATCCTTGGATTTTGCTACTGGCAAATTATATGTGAAAGGTGAGGCTTTAACCGCAGAGGAAATCCAGACCCTCATCCAGGAAGTGGAAGAGGAGTTCATCGTTAAAGAGATTGAAGCTTCTAGCCACACCCACAAGCATGAGCATCATGAACATTGTTGCTGTGAAGGTGAGCACGATCACCACCACCATGAGGGAGAGTGCTGCTGCGGAGAACATCACCACGAGCACGAGAAGAAAGCCAAAGGCGGAAAGATCGTGGACTTGGTGTTCATCGTTGAGAACATAGATTGCCCAAACTGCGCATCTGAGGCTGCTGCCCATATCGAGAAAGACCCAAGAGTCAAAGAGGCCACCCTCGATTTCGCAACCGGAAAGCTCTATATAAAAGGCGAGGAGATGACCATTGAAGAGGTCCAGGAACTCATTGCTGAAGTAGAGGATGAATTCGTTGTTAAACCATACGTAAACAAGAGAGCGGAGACAAATCTCTTTGATAAAGAATTCTTCGTCAGCATCGGAAGAATCGTTGTTTCTCTTGCCGCCGCATTCGTCGCTCAATTTGCATTCACATCACACGCAACAGGTGACGCCAATTTCTGGATTTACTTCGCATTATGTGCATGTGCATGGCTAATCTGCGCTTATGACATCGTTTGGAAGAGTTTAAAGAACATCTTCCATTTAAAGAACCTTTTAGATGAAGACCTACTTATGACGGTCGCATCTATCGGCGCATTCCTTTTACCATTGCTCACAGGCGACCCAGACACCATGTTTGATGGAGTCCTCGTTGTCGTCTTATTCCAGATTGGAGAAATCTTTGAGGAGTTCGCTTCAAAGAAATCCCATCAATCAATCATCGATGCGATTGAGTCTAAAGAACTCGTCGCTCACATCGAGACAGATGAGGGTGTATTCGATATCGATCCATCTCTTTTAAAACCAGGTAACGTTGTCCTCGTCAATGTCGGTGAAGGCTTCCCATCAGATGGTGTCATCATTGAAGGTGAAGGCAACGTCGACTGCGCTTCATTAACCGGTGAATTCGAGCCTGTCTACAAGACCGTTGGAGATGAGGTTTTATCTTCAACCATCCTTAAATCAGGAACATTAAAAGTCAGAGTCACATCTGAGTTTGAGAATAGAACCAGCGCGAAGATCGTTAAGCTAGTTGAAGAGTCCGCAAGAACGAAATCCAAGGCTGAGAAGTTCATCACTAAGTTCGCAAGAGTATACACTCCAGTTGTCTTTGCATTAGCTCTCTTAATCTCTGTAATTCCACCATTATTCAATATAACAGACGGCGCTACATGGGCTAGATGGGTGCGTGTAGGACTCTCATTCCTAGTCGTATCTTGCCCATGCGCAATCATCATTTCTATCCCATTGAACTTCTTTGCAGGAGTGGGTCTTGCATCAAAGAAAGGTATCATCATCAAAGGCTCTTCTTACTTCGATAAACTCGCTAACGTTAAGACTCTCTGCACTGATAAAACAGGAACACTTACCTATGGTAACTTCCAAGTTACTGAGTGGCATATTGTCAAAGGAACCCAGGATGAATTCACCAAGAATCTCCAGGCTGCTGAGTCTAGATCGACCCACCCAATCGCTAGAGCAATCGTAGGCGAATCTTCAAGCCTCGCTAATGAGCAGAAGAACTATGAGGAAGTAGCGGGTAAAGGCATTAAAACCGAATGGAATGGCAAAGCCATCATTGCAGGCAACAAGTCCCTGATGGACCTTGAGGGAATATCTGTCGAATCATCTACTGCTGCAGGCACAATCGTATACCTTGCAGTCGATAGAGAATACTGGGGTTATGTCGTCCTCAACGACGTTGTCAGAAAAGAATCAAAAGGCCTTATTGAAAACCTCCACAAGAACGGCATCAAGGCATGCTTATTGACCGGCGATAAGAAGGAAAGAGCAGAGGAACTCGGTGCATCATTAGGCATCGATGAAATCCACTCTGAACTGTTGCCAAACGAGAAGACAGATGTCATCAAATCCAAGCTTGATGAGCATAATGGCAACGTCGCATACATTGGTGATGGCATCAACGACGCTCCAGCCCTTGCTTTAGCCGATGTTGGCTGTGCTATGGGAGGAGTTGGTTCCGATACTGCAATCGAAGCGGCAGATGTTGTCTTCATGAACGATGACCCATCCAAGTTCGTCACAGCGATTAGAATCGCCAAAATCTGCAAGAGAAGAGCGGTGGCCCTCATCGCATTAGCCTTAGCAGTTAAGGTCGGCATTATGATCGTATCTATGATTCTTGGAGATGCTTTCCCGTTATGGATTGCAGTCGTTGGAGATACCGGATTATCAGTCCTCTGCGTCTTATTAACCCTCACAATCAACTGGGAAAAAGTCGATTAATTCTAAAATAACCGCTCAAAACTGGGCGGTTTTTAAATTTGTGAAAAAAACTGTTTGCACTTGCGTATACATATGTGTATTATTACCAAGCGCGATTTTCGGACCGCGTATCAGTGGTAGGGTCCTTTGGCGAGGATCCAGTAAGCCACAACATGCAAGTCTATAAGGAGGACATAACATGGCAAAAAGAATCGTCAAAGTCCTTAAGATGGAGCTCCCAGGCGGAGACGCACATCCAGGACCAAAACTCGCATCAGCGGGTGTCAACATGGCTAAATTCTGCACAGACTTCAACGCGAAGACTGGCGACAGAAAGGGCAAGGTCGTTCCTGTCATCATCACAGCCTATGAAGACAAATCCTACGATTTCGTCATCAAGACATCACCAGTTACTGGTTTGATCCTTGAAGCTGCTGGAATCAAGAAAGGTTCAGGCAACCCAAAGAACATCGTTGGAACAATCACAAAAGCTCAGTTAAAGGAAATCGCTGAGTACAAGATGCCAGACTTAAACGCTAACGACGTTGAGGCTGCTATGAAGATCGTTGAAGGCACAGCTCGCAACATGGGCGTCGCCATCAAGGACTAATGAGGGAGGCTATCAGTAATGAAGAAAGCAAAGAAATACGTTGCTGCAGCTAAACTCGTCGACAGCAGCAAGGTCTACACACTTGAAGAAGCAACACAGCTCCTCAAGAAGACATCTACAACAAAGTTCGACTCAACAATCGACATCAGCTTCAAGCTCAATGTTAACCCAACATTAGCAGACCAGCTCATTCGTGGAACATTAGTTCTTCCACACGGAAACGGCAAGACAAAGAAAGTCTTAGCTATCACAAATGGTAAGCAGGAAGAAGCAAAGGCTGCAGGCGCAGACTTCGTCGGTGGCAAGGAAATGCTCGAGAAGATCCAGGCTGAAAACTGGTTCGGATTCGACATCATCGTCGCTACACCAGACATGATGGGTGAGCTCGGAAAAATGGGCCGTCTCTTAGGTCCTAAAGGCTTAATGCCAAACCCAAAGACCGGAACAGTCACTATGGCTATCGGTCAGGCTGTCACAGAAATCAAGAAAGGTAAGATCGCTTACCGTGTTGACAAAGATGGCAACCTCAACATCTCAGTTGCACGTTGCAGCTTCGAAGATGCAAAGATCATCGACAACTTAACAGCTGTCTGTGATGCAATCATGAAGTCACGCCCTTCAACAGTTAAGGGAACATTCATGAAAAATGTCGTCGTCCACACCACAATGGGCCCTGGCATTCACGTCACATTCAACGGAATCAACTAATTCCGGAATTCGGACGTAAAAACAAAATTGGTGGATTGCTTGTTATACCTAAGATAGCAACGGGCAAGTGCCTTAATACATCACGTTGCTGAGGTCACATTCACAAAACAAACACATAACTCACTCAGTTATATCAAGCTTCACATAGTCGACAAAGAAAGGAGGAACTTAGAATGAACAATATCGCTCTTCAAGCTAAGAAAGACGCAGTCGCTGAAATCAGCGAAGGCCTCAAGAACAGCAAGACAATGGCAGTTGTCTCTTACCAGGGATTAACAGTCGCTGAACTTACTGAACTCCGTAGAAAGCTTGCAGAAAAGGATGCAACACTCGGTGTTTACAAGAACACATTAGTGAACCGCGCTCTCAAGGACAATGGTATCTCTGGTTTAGAGGAATACCTTGAAGGCCCTAACGCATTCGTCTTCTCTAAGGAAACCAGCTCAGCTCTTCCAGTCCTCGTCAAATTCGCACGTTACCACGACAAGCTCGTTCTCCGTGGCGGATTAGTCGAAGGAACAGTCGTAGATGAGAAGGGACTCAAGGAAGTCGCAAAGCTCCCTACAAAAGAAGCATTGCTCTCTATGTTCTGTATGGTTCTCAACGAACCAGTCGCGCAGTTTGCGCGTGCCATCAAGGCAGTTGCCGGTGGCGACGAAGCTGATGGAGCTGAAGCTCCAGCAGAAGCCAACTAATTTAGGAGGAAACTAAAATGGCTGAGAAATTAACAAACGAACAGATCATCGACACATTAAAGCAGATGACAGCACTCGAGCTTTCCGCTCTTGTCAAGGCTGTCGAAGCTGAATTCGGTGTCACAGCAGCAGCTCCAGTCGCAGCAGCTGCAGCTCCAGCAGAGGACGAAGGACCAGTCGCAAAGGGACCAACAGAAGTCTCTCTTATCCTTAAGGGTATCGGCTCAGGCTCAAAGGTCGCTGTTATCAAAGCAGTCCAGGCTATCACAGGCCTCGGCTTAATGGATGCTAAGAAGCTCGTTGATGGTGCTCCATGCGCTATCAAAGAGAAGATCAGCCCAGTTGAAGCAGATGCTCACAAGGCAACTCTCGCAGCAACAGGTGCTGACGTCGAAGTTAAGTAATTAATTACTTAAAAATCGAAAAGAAACCCCGCTCTATGACCACTCGTCGCCATAGGGTGGGGGTTTTGGCTATTTAAGGGGAGGTATTTATGAGCCATTATTTTACAAATAATGAAGATTTGGCACATGAAAATATCGCCATAAAATTCACTCTTCTAGGAGAGGAATACAACTTAAAGAGCGACTTAGGAGTGTTCTCCAAAAGGAGCCTTGATGATGGCACTAGATTATTGCTTGAGACCATCGCCAAGGCTGACCTTGGAAAGAGCATTCTGGACGTTGGGTGTGGAGTAGGACCAATCGGACTAATTCTTGCTCACCTCGACTCGGAAAGATACGTAACCATGTGTGACGTCAACCTCCGAGCCCTCGATCTTGCAAAAACGAATGCCAAGAACCTTGGCGTCGAAAGTCGAGTAGAGATCGTTTCTAGCGACGTTTACCGCAGCATAAACTCCACCTTTGACACTATAGTCTCGAATCCTCCGATCCGAGCAGGCAAGGCGGTCACCTATCGCATCTACGACGAAGCCCAATCCCATCTCAACGATGGCGGAAAGCTAATCATCGTCATAAGAAAGCAACAAGGCGCACCTAGCGTATATACGCACCTGTCCTCTTTATTCTCTAAAGTGGAATATCTCGAATCGCATAAGGGCTATAAAGTCATAATCGCATATAAATAAAGGAGCTAACAAATGTCTTACAACAAAGAAATTGATGAGATTGTCAGCAGCTATCCTCAGGGAGTCAACGGACGTTACAACTTTTCTAAAATCAGTGGTAGCGCACCTCTCCCATACTTAGTCGAAATCCAGAAGGAATCATATGAGTGGTTCCTCAAGAACGGAATCGATGAGGTCATGAAGGAAGTATTCCCAATCTCAAACAACTCTGAAACAGTCTTCATTGACTATGTTTCATGCCGCTTGGAAGAACCACAGCACACAATCATTCACTGTAAAGAAGCGGACCTCACCTATTCAAGAAAGCTCAAAGTCACTCTTTCATTAAGAGACAAGAGCACAGGTGAAATCAAAGAAGGACAGGAAGTCTTCATGGGCGAAGTCCCAATGATGACAGACGCAGGCACATTCATCATCAACGGTGCTGAACGTGTTATCGTCTCACAGATCGTCCGTTCTCCAGGTGCTTACTTCGATGACATCCTCGAGAAGTCAGGAGAGCACACATACTCAGGCCAGATCATCCCAACACGTGGTACATGGCTCGAGTGGGAATCAGATTCAAAAGGAATCTTATTCGTCAAGATCGACAGACAGGCTAGAAGACCTGCCACAACCTTAATCAAGGCATTAGGAATCGATAAAGAATCATGGATTCTTGAATTATTTGGCGACACAGAGACAATGAGAAACACTCTCGCCAAGGACTCAGGCATCAAGAATGGCACTGAAGCTTTAATCGAAATCTTCAAGAAACTCAAACCAGGCGAACCAGTCACACCAGAAGGCATCGTTTTATTCCTCTTCCAGAAATTCTTCGATGACAAGAGATATGACCTCGGCCGCGCTGGACGTTTCAAATACACAAACAAGCTCGGTATCTACAACCGCTTAGTCGGAAGAATCCTCGCAGAGGACTTAATTGACAACGAAACAGGCGAAGTCTTCACCAACAAGAATGGTGAGATGTTCATCGACGGTTATCAGTTAACAAAGTCCGATGTCCAGGAACTCCGCGACGCAGAATTCTTCGAGAGACACAACAACGAAGTTGACCTCAAGAAGGAATATGATGTCAACACCGGCTTAGATACACACTACTTAGTCAACATCGTCAAGGTTCACGCACACGATAAGAGAGACGAGAGAGTCGTCAACATCATCGGTACTGACCTCAACCTCGCAGGAAATGACGATGAGGGAACAAAGTCAGTCTCCAGAATCACCGTCTCAGATATGGTCGCTGGATTCTCCTACTACCTCAACATCATGGATGGCATCGGCGACACCGACGATATCGACCACCTTGGTAACAGACGTATCCGCTGCGTCGGCGAATTACTCCAGACACAGTTCAGAATCGGCTTAACCAAGATGACTAAAACGGTTCAGCAGAAGATGACAATCACTGACTTAACCAATGCTAAACCACAGCAGTTAGTCAACATCCGTCCATTAACAAGCGCTATCAGAGAATTCTTCGCTGGTGGTCAGCTCTCACAGTTCATGGATCAGGTCAACCCATTATCAGAACTCACAAACAAGCGTAGATTATCCGCTTTAGGTCCTGGTGGTATCACCCGTGACCGTGCTTCTATGGAAGTTCGTGACGTTCACTACACACACTACGGACGTATCTGTCCAATTGAAACACCTGAAGGTCAGAACGTTGGTCTTATCTCCAACCTCTCAACCTACGCAAAGGTCAACAATTACGGATTCATCCAGACTCCATATCGTAAAGTCTTAGAGAAAGATGGACACTACTACGTCTCAGACGAAGCTGTCTACTTAACAGCAGACGACGAAAGAGGTCTCTACATCGGCGCTTGTAACACAGAGCTCGGTCCAAAGACCCCAGTCGACTTCGGTGGCGAAACACTCGAAGTTCAGGAAATCCTCGCTGATGAAGTCATCGTCAGACACGACGAAGATGACATCCGTGTCGAGAAGAGCCTCGTTGACTATGTCGACGTCTCTCCAAAACAGGTCGTCTCTATCGCAGCATCCTGTATTCCATTCTTAGCAAACGACGACTCAACTCGTGCTCTCATGGGTGCGAACATGATGCGTCAGGCTCTCCCATTACTCCGTCCAGAAATCCCATTCGTCGGAACAGGTATGGAAGGCATCATCGCTAAAGACTCAGGCTTAGCAGTCGTCTCTTCAGAAGAAGGTACAGTCTGCAAGGTCGACTCATCATCAATCGTCATCATGAATGCCGAAGGTGATAGAAAGATCTACAGCCTCGAGAAATTCTCCCGTTCAAACAACGGCACATGCATCAACCAGGTTCCATGTGTCCACGTTGGCGACCACGTCGAAAAGGGTCAGGTCATCGCTGATGGCCCAGCTATGAGAAACGGCGAACTCTCCTTAGGAAGAAACGCACTCATCGCTTACATGACCTGGAACGGTTACAACTACGAAGACGCTATCATCATGTCCGAGCGCATGGTGAAAGAAGACTTCTACACAACAATCCACATCGAATCATTCGATCTCGATTGCCGTGAGACAAAGCTCGGACCAGAAGAATTCACAAGAGATATTCCAAACGTCGGCGAAGATGCTAAGACATTCCTCGACGAAGACGGAATCATCGTCCCAGGCGCAGAAGTTAAAGAGGGCGACATCCTCGTTGGTAAGGTCACTCCAAAAGGACAGGTCGATCCAACTCCAGAAGAAAAGCTCTTAATGGCTATCTTCGCCGAAAAGACAAAAGACGGAAAGGATTCCTCATTACGTGTTCAGCACGGCGGTGCAGGTATCGTCCTCAAAGTCAAAGTCTACAGCCGTAAAAACAAAGATCAGCTCCCTCCAGGTGTTATCAAGAGAGTCCGTGTCTACATCGTCCAGAAGAGAAAGATCTCCGAAGGTGACAAGATGTCCGGACGTCACGGTAACAAGGGTGTTATCTCAAGAATCTTACCTATCCAGGATATGCCATACTTAAGCGATGGCACACCAATCGATGTCATGCTTTCACCAATGGGTGTTCCTTCACGTATGAACATCGGTCAGATCTTCGAAGTCCACCTCGGATTTGCATGCCGCAAGATCGAAGAAATGACCGGACAGCCATTACGCGTTGCAACTCCAGCATTCGATGGAATCAGCGATGACGAAATCAAAGCCCTCATGGATAAGGCTGGAATGTCAAGCGATGGCAAGACAGTCCTCTATGATGGAAGAACAGGCGAAAGATTCGATGAGCGTATCAACGTCGGTATCATGTATATGATTAAACTCGTCCACATGGTCGACGACAAGTTACACGCTCGTGCAACAGGTCCATACTCATTAGTCACTCAGCAGCCACTCGGAGGTAAAGCTCAGAATGGTGGTCAGAGATTCGGTGAAATGGAAGTCTGGGCACTCGAAGCTTACGGCGCTGCCCACGTTCTCCAGGAAATGATCACAATCAAATCCGATGACCGTGTTGGTAGAAGAAAAGAATACGAATCAATCATCAAGGCTACACGCGGACCACGTGCTGGTATGCCAGAAGCATTCAAAGTTCTTACGAAAGAACTTAAGGGCTTAGGCTTAAGCGTTAACCTCTATGACTATGAAGGCGACACCATTGACATGGATAACCTTGCAAAACAGGCTCTCATCGAAGAGCGTAAAGTCAATGCTGCAATCAGAACTCTCACAAACCCACGTGGTGAAGAAGAGCCAGCAGAGACAAGAGAAGTGTTGAATGAGCAGGCACTTGAAGAAGGACTCTCCTTCGGAAAAGGCTCATTTGACGAAGAATAAGGAGGAAAGAAACAATGTTCGATATCAATGAATTAGCGTCGATGCAGGTTGGACTTGCCTCCCCTGAAGAAATCCGTTCATGGTCACATGGCGAAGTCACAAAGCCAGAAACCATTAACTACCGTTCTCAGAAACCAGAAGCTGGAGGTCTCTTCTGCGAAAAGATCTTTGGCCCTTCTAAGGACTACGAATGCCACTGCGGAAAATACAAAAAGATCCGCTACCAGGGTATCACCTGCGAAAAGTGCGGCGTTGAAGTCATCTCAAGAGAATGGCGCAGAGAGAGATTCGGTCACATCGACCTCGTCTCCCCATGCTCACACATTTGGTACCTTAAGGGTATCCCATCACGTATGGGTCTCATCCTTAACATGTCACCAAAACAGCTCGAAGAAATCATCTACTTCGCAGCTCACGTCTGTTTAGACCCAGGAACATCAAATGTTCTTCACAAGAAGGACTTCTTAAACGAAGCTCAGGCTAGAGTCATCTTCGGTGAAGCTATCATGGACATCCTCAACGAAGGTTTAATCGAAGAGGGTTCCGCAGACTTCGAGAGAGCAAACGAAATGATGGAACATTATAAAGACATGTCCTATTCATTCGACTTCTTCTCAAGCGCAGCATTCATCAGAAAATACACAGGCGCTGAATTCGGTGAAGGTGCTTCCTCCATCAAGAGACTTCTTTCAGAAGTCGACCTTGAAGAAGAATACAAGGCAATCCAGGCTGAACTCAAAGACGCATCTGTTGCAAACAGATTAAAACTCGCTAAGAGACTTGAAGTTGTCCAGGCATTCAAGGTTTCCGAACAGAAGCCAGAATGGATGATCCTCGACGTTCTTCCAGTTATCCCACCAGATCTCCGTCCAATGCTTCCACTCGACGGTGGCAGATTCGCTGCATCTGACTTAAACGACTTATATCGTAGAGTCATCAGCCGTAACAACCGTTTAAAGAAGCTCATCCAGATGAACGCTCCACGCGTCATCATGTCAAACGAGAAGCGTATGCTTCAGGAAGCAGTTGATGCTTTAATTGACAACGGACGTAGAACAAAAGCTGTCACAGGCACATCAGGCAGACCTCTTAAGTCATTATCTTCAGGCTTAAAGGGCAAGCAGGGCCGCTTCCGTCAGAACTTACTCGGTAAGCGTGTTGACTACTCAGGCCGTTCAGTTATCGCTGTCGGACCAGACCTCAAGATGTACCAGTGCGGTATCCCACACGAAATGGCTGTCAACCTCTTAAGACCATTCATCGCTTCCCTCTTAATCAAGAGAGGCTATGTCTCCGCTCACAAGCAGGCTGATAAGTACATCGACAGATATGAACCAATCGTTCTCGACATCGTTGAAGAGATCGTTGGTGACCACCCAGTGCTCTTAAACCGTGCTCCAACATTACACAGACTCGGTATCCAGGCATTCCAGCCTAAGTTAGTCGATGGACACGCAATCCGTTTACACCCACTCGTATGTACAGGTTTCAACGCTGACTTCGACGGTGACCAGATGGCTATCCACGTCCCACTTACAAAAGAAGCACAGGAAGAAGCTCTCAAGTTAATGCTCGCTTCCAACAACATCCTTGGTCCAAAAGACGGAAAACCTATCTGTATTCCTTCTCAGGACATGGTTCTCGGAAACTACTACATGACAACAGAAGAATCCGCTCAGGACTTCTTAGACCGTGCACGTGACCTCCGCGCTCTCAACATCCAGGATCCAAAAGAGGCAGAAGCTAACGAAGAAGAGGCTCAGAAGTTCGAAGCATATGCAAAGATGGAAGGTAAGGTCTTCTCAAGCGTTAAGGAAGTTAAGCTTGCTTACGACAACAAGATCGTCTCACTCCACAACCGTATCGCCATCAGAACCGCTTCATTACACAAAGAATTCGGTAAGGGCAAAGGCTTCCCAGAAGGAACCGAGAGCGCTTATCTCTCAACAACAGTCGGTAAGGTCTTATTCAACGAGATCTTCCCAGATGACTTTGGCTACATCAACTCAAGCTCTGAAGACATCAAGGCTCCAGCTGACTTAACAATCAAGGCAGTCGAGTCTCTCGATGAATACAGAACCGCTATCAAGGTTGAAGGTGCAGAAGACTTCATCGTCGTCCCATCTTCCTACGATATCAAGGTAAAAGCTGGCCAGAAAGTCGAAAAGAATGCCGTTCTTGCAAAATACACAGAAGCATCTATGTTCATTGCTAAGGGCGTCAACATCCCAGAATACATCGCAGCTCAGCCACTCAAGACTCCAATCAAGAAGAAGCAGCTCGGCAAGATCATCGATGACATCTTCCACGCATATGATATGGGTGATCCAGATGACACAGAGATGAAGCCAGCAAAGACTTCCGCAATCCTTGACAAGATCAAAGACCAGGGCTTCAAGTATTCAACCTATTCCTCAGTTACAGTCGCTCTCTCAGACATCAAGACACTTGATAAGAAAGAAGCAATCTATAACGCAGGACAGGCAAAAGTTGACCAGATCAACGAATTATACGAAGTCGAAGGTCTCATCTCCGATAAGGAAAGACACGACTCAGTCGTTAAGGTCTGGGACAGCGTCAGAGAAGACATCAAGAAGATTGTCGCAGAATACCTTCTCGTCGATAAGAGAAACCCTCTCGTTATTATGTCTGACTCAGGTGCTCGTGGATCTGTCGATAACTTCATGCAGTTAATCGGTATGAAAGGCTGCGTTGCTAACCCAAAGAACGAAGTAATCGAACTTCCAATTCATAACTCCTATCGTGAAGGCCTCTCAGTTTCAGAGTTCTTCATTAACACTCACGGTGCTCGTAAGGGTTCCGCTGATACAGCTCTTAAGACAGCAGACTCAGGCTACTTAACAAGAAGACTTGTTGACGTTGCTCAGGACGTTGTCGTCAGAGAAGTCGATTGTAACTGTGACCACGGCTTCAAGGTTCGTGAAATCCGCGACACCGCACGTGACACAGTCATCACAAAACTCGAATCACGTCTTGCTGGAAGATTCTCCATGCATGACATCGTTAACCCAGAAACTGGCGAAATCATCATCGAGGGCAACAAGCTCATCTCTGATGAGACAGCAAAGGCAATCGTCAAGGCTGGCATCAAAGAGGTCGAAATCCGTACACTCTTCACATGTCAGACAAAGAACGGTGTCTGCCAGCACTGTTATGGACGCAACATGGCTACAGGCCGTCTCGTCCAGCTCGGCGAAGCAGTCGGTATCATGGCTGCTCAGTCAATCGGTGAGCCAGGTACTCAGTTAACCATGCGAGTCTTCCACACTGGTGGTATGGCAGGTTCTGATATTACTCAGGGTCTTCCAAGAGTCCAGGAGCTTGTCGAAGCTCGTAATCCAAAAGGCGAAGCTAAGATCTCAGAGATCTCTGGCCACGTCACAAAGATCGTCCAGGACGGCACACGTTATGTAGTCACCGTTCAGTCAAACATCAACTCAACAGTTGAGTCTGATATGCCTGAAATCAAGGAATACACAACTCCATACGGAGCTAGATTACGTGTCAAAGAAGGCGACAACATCGCTGCTGGTGGAAAGATCACCGAAGGTGCAATCAACCCTAAGGAATTACTTGAAGTCTCAGACGTCGAGAAAGTCGAAGTCTACATGATCAAGGAAATCCAGAAGGTCTACTCCGCTCAGGGTATCGGAATTTCCGATAAGCACCTTGAAGTCATCATCCGTCAGATGCTCCGCAAGATGATCATCATCGACGGTGGAGACACAAACCTCCTCCCAGGTACAAGAGTCGACTCAGACAGATTCACACTCGAGAACCAGGAAGCTCTTATCAACGGCAAGCGTCCAGCAGTTGGACACCCACTTGTCCTCGGTATCACTAAGGCTGCTCTTGAAACAGAGTCATTCCTCTCTGCTGCATCCTTCCAGGAAACAACAAGAGTCTTAACAGACGCTGCAATCAAGGCTAAGTCAGACCCTCTCCACGGTCTTAAGGAAAACGTCATCACTGGTAAGCTTATCCCAGCTGGCTGCGGTCTCCCTGCATCTCAGGCTAAACAGGCTGAGAGAATGAAAGACTTCACAGTCAAAGCTCACATGGATGCTGTCAAAAAACAGTATCGTGAAAAGCACGATCAGAATATTCCAACTGAGGACTAATTCTTAACTACAACAAAACTGACCATCACTTCAGAAAGTGGTGGTCTTTTTTATGTGCAATATGTAATATTCACTTGAGGATAGTTATGGAATATAAAGCGTTTAAAGATATAAAGCTCTCAAGACTCGGCATGGGTAATATGAGACTCCCTAATGTAGAGGAGGGCAACCCAAGGTCGCCGATTGACCATGAGAAAGCGCACGCTGTTATTGAGGCGGCATATCAAGCAGGAATCAATTATTTCGACACCGCATATGTTTATAACGCAGGCGATTCTGAGGTATGTGTTGGCGAATGGATGAAAAAACACGACCGATCCACCTTCTATATCGCAACAAAATGGCATATTTCCGCAAATCCGGACTATAAGGCGGTATTTGAGGAGCAATTGAAGAGACTACAGACCGATTACATCGATTTCTATCTCATCCATTGTTTGACCGATGGTACAGTCGACAAATACATCGAAAGCGGTGGTATTGAGTTCTTCCTTGAGATGAAGCGTCAAGGCAAGATCAAATACCTTGGTTTTTCATCACACGCAGGTCTTGCGGCCTTAGAGAAGTTCGCCAATCATCATGACTGGGATTTCTCTCAGCTTCAAATCAACTACTATGACTGGAATTATTCCGAGACCAAAGAGGAGTACAAGATATTAAAGGATAGAAATATCCCAATTATGGTAATGGAGCCTGTTAGAGGCGGAAAACTTGCCTCTCTTAATAAAGAGGCAAGAGATATCCTCGACACCGCTCATCCGGGCTGGAGTGACGCTTCATGGGCATTCCGTTTCGTTAAGAGCCTCGATCAGACTCAAGTTATCCTTTCAGGAATGAACACTTTAGAGCAGATGGAGGATAACGTCAGAACATTCTCCGATGATTATCAGTTTACCAAGAGTGATGAAGAAACCCTATTCAAAGCATTGGTGGAGTTTAAGAAATACCTATCGGTTCCATGTACTGCATGCAGATACTGTACCGATACATGTCCTATGGGCATCAACATCCCTGAGTTCTTCAAGTTCTATAACGCATATAGACTGAATGGGCAGTGGGGCCTTATGGGAATTGATAAGGTTGACTCAACATCTCTTCCAGAAGCTTGTTTGCAATGTGGTACCTGCGTTCCTTTATGTCCGCAGAAGATTGATATTCCATCAAAGTTGATGGAACTTGCCGCGGCGATGAAGAAATAAAGATAAAACCAACAAGAAAACCCGCATAATGCGGGTTCTTTTATTCATCACTTATAATAACTCTGCAATACTCATTGAGTTCATCAACGTTAATCGTGGCTGTATTGAATAAAGAAGTGTAATCAATACCGTCATAAGCGTGAACTATATGATTTCTTAAACCAATTACTTTTTTCCAAGGTATCTTATCGTATCTATTCTTTACTTCATCCGACAGGTTGTTTGCTGCTTCTCCTATCTGAATGAGGTTGAAAGAAACAATTTCTACAACATCGATGTTTTCTTCAAATTGTTTAAGTGTAATTCCTCCAACCTTTTCTTTGATTCTCTCAGAATGCTGTATTATTTGGAGCAAGTATCCGCGATCTTTAGCATTTAGCATAGTTTAATTAGGTCTTTCTTTATTGTTTCGACGAAGTAATCATTCAATTTGGTGTCTTGGAAGATTACATCAACCTTTTTGCCGAGAGATTTTTCCAACTTGGCAACCAAATCATCCTTATCGTAGTAGTTCTCAACTCTTCCTCTGTTGCAGTAGATATCGACATCACTGTCTTTTGTTGCCTCACCTCGCGCATATGAACCAAATAGGTATATATCATCTATACCATACCCGATTAATATAGGCGTGATTGCCAATCTGATTTCTTTAATTGTAAGAATTGGGTGATGCATATCGTTATCGATTAGGGTTGTGATATACGAATTTTTGTTTTTAAGGTTGTCTAAATGCTGGATCATTTCTTTCTGTTCCTTTCTTATTCTAAAAGAATAAACTTTGTAGTTTTCCTTATTAAAAGCGTTTATGTATTTACCCTGATTGAACATACCCATATTTACCCTAAACATATGATAGCATATGTAATCTTGTGAGCATATAAAAACCCCAAATCTTTGCGATTGTGGGGCTTTAATTCTTAACTATCTCTTTTAACTGTTCTTCCTCTTCCGGAGTCAATTCTCGATAAGAACCTAGTTCGATATCTTCATGTCCTAGGAATGCGAATGTTTTTCTATCGAGTCTAGTGACCTTTAATCCGAAGTGTTGGAACATGCGTTTAACTTGATGGAACTTGCCTTGGTGGATAGTAAGCTCACCGGTGTGTTCAGACAAGATTACTAAGTCTCCAGGGAGAGTGAGTTCGCCATCCATCATGATTCCACTTTTGAACGCTTTGATGAGCTTATTGGTCATGACTCCATCAACCTCTACGTAATACGTTTTATCAACGTGATATTTAGGGGCTAGGAGCTTGTGGCATAGGTCACCATCATTGGTTAATAGGAGTGCGCCAGTGGTATCGACATCAAGTCTTCCGACTGGGAATAACTTTGCAAACTCATATTCAGGAACTAAATCTGTGACTGGAGGGTATACGTTGTCTTCAACCGCAGAGACATAACCTTGTGGTTTGTTGAGCAATATGTAGTGGAACTCCTTGTAGAAGATTTCCTGACCATCATAAAAGACATGGTTAACGCCTTCCTTAACATCGAAAGAATCGCTTTTGACGATAACGCCATCAACGGTGATCTTTTTCTTTTTTATGAGGGTTTTGACTTCTTTTCTTGAGCCAAGTCCTGAATTTGCAAGGTATTTGTCCAATCTCATGCCCTAATTATAGCATTAAAAAAGCCCACATTTGTGGGCTAATTTGTTATTCTCCGAGTTCTTTCTTTAAAGTCTCAATCTTAACTGCTAAGCAAAGGATTCTTGTCGCTTTCTCAAGTTCTTCGATTGAAGGGAATGATGGAGCGATACGGATGTTAGCGTTATTTGGATCGTTATGGTATGGATATGTTGCGCCGGCTGGAGTTAATTCAACACCGCACTCTTTGCAGCGCTGAACGACTTCTTTAGCAACACCCTGAACGTATAAGGAGATGAAGTAACCGCCGCGTGGCTTGTTCCATTTAGCGATATCCTTAACTTCCTCTTCGAGGATTCTCTCAACCATCTCAAACTTAGGTCTTAAGATGTCAGCGTGTTTTCTCATCTGAGCCTTAACGCCTTCGAGGTTCTTGAAGAATAAGACATGTCTTAACTGATTGACCTTATCGTAACCGATTGTCTGAACTCCCATCTGAGACTGGATGTCTTTGATGTTCGCGTCACTTGCTGCCAATGCTGCAACGCCGCTTCCAGGGAATGAGATCTTGGAAGTGGATGTGAACTTGTAGACGATGTCTGGATTTCCAGCTTTCTTGCACTCATCAAGGATCTCAAGCAAGAAGTCCTGCTTGTCCTCATATAAGTGGTGGACTGAATATGCGTTATCCCAATAGATTCTGAAGTCTTTAGCGGCTGGCTTAAGCTTTGCGAATCTCTTAACAACTTTATTTGAATAGGTGATTCCGTCTGGGTTTGAGTACTTAGGTACGCACCAAATGCCTTTGACTGTTGGGTCTTTGACGTATTTCTCGACGAGATCCATGTCTGGTCCCTCTGGTGTCATTGGGATGTTGATCATCTCAAAGCCGAAGTATTCTGTGATAGCGAAGTGTCTATCATAGCCAGGAACTGGGCAAAGCCATTTGAGTTTTCCCTGTTTTGATAAAGGCTCGCAGCCCATAACACCATGTGTGAATGATCTAGCCATTGAGTCATACATGACGTTGAGGGATGAGTTTCCGAAGATGATGATGTTGTAAGATGGGACTTCGATGATGTCGCCCAATAAGCGTTTGCATTCATCGATACCACCTAAGATACCGTAGTTACGGCAGTCTGTTCCGTCCTCACAAACAAGGTTAACACCTGAGTGTAAGACGTCCATCATAGGCATAGATAAATCTAATTGTTCCTTACATGGTTTGCCTCTCGCCATGTTAAGTTTAAGGTTCAATGCTTTATAGGCATCGTACTCTTTTAATAATTGGTTTAACTGCTCTCTTTTTTCCATACCTTGCCATTATCAATAATTGTTCGATTATTTCAATGAATTATTATATGAAAGCGCATTAAAGAACGATACTTTTTTCCGGATAAGCAAAATATCGCATTTTTTCTTATCTTTTTAATAAAAAATATGCACACACGTACATGTGTGTCAAAAATGACAAAAAATCAGCATTTTTTCAATTACACATAACCCGGTGTGTCAAAAACCGAAAAAGTTCGATGATAATTTATTAAATTACATTGTTGACAACGACTATTTTGGTAATTATATTTATCGAGGTCGTAAGGGCGTATATCGCCATTTTATTACGCATCAATTAGTCGATAAGTCTAAAAGAGGCAAAGGAGAAAAAGTATGCCAACAATTAATCAGCTTGTCAGACAGGGCCGTGAGACTCCAGTCAAGAAGTCCTCAACCCCAGCTCTCGGCAAGAGATGGAACAGCCTTAACAAAAAGGCAAGCAGCCAGCCTTCTGCTCAAAAAAGAGGCGTTTGCACTCGTGTCGGCACAATGACACCAAAGAAACCTAACTCAGCTCTTAGAAAGTACGCTCGTGTTCGCTTATCAAACGGTATGGAAGTTACAGCTTACATCGGTGGCGAAGGACACAACTTACAGGAGCACTCAACAGTTATGATCCGTGGCGGACGTGTTAAGGACCTTCCAGGTGTCCGTTATCACATCATCCGTGGAACACTTGACTGCGCTGGTATCGAAAAGCGCAGACAGGGCAGATCACTTTATGGCACAAAGAAGCCTAAAGCTGCAAAGTAATAGGAAAGGAGAATAAACATGTCACGTAAAGGCAAAATCGAAAAGAGAGACGTTCTCCCAGATCCAATTTACAATTCAAAATTGGTCGCAAGATTGATCAACCGCGTTATGTATGATGGCAAGAGAGGCACATCTCAGGGCATCATCTATGGCGCATTCGGAATCATCGAAGCAAAGACTCAGAAGCCAGCTATGGACGTATTCGCAACAGCAATCAACAACATTATGCCTGATGTCGAATTAAAGGTCCGCAGAATCGGCGCTGCAAACTATCAGGTCCCAGTCGAAGTTTCTCCAGAAAGAAAACAGACACTCGGTCTCAGATGGTTAGTCACTTACTCACGTTTAAGAGGTGAGAAGACAATGGAAGAGAAGTTAGCAGCAGAAATCATCGACGCAGCTAACGGAACCGGCGCTTCCGTCAAGAAGAAGGAAGACGTCCACAAAATGGCAGAAGCTAACAAAGCTTACGCACATTATCGCTGGTAATCATAGGAGGAGAAAGCAATGGCAGAAGATACAATCGTTGAATCCGAGACATACGATCTCCCTCACACACGTAATATTGGTATCATGGCTCACAT
>DCHU01000008.1 GCA_002314915.1 Caryophanales bacterium UBA1744 | reverse complement strand
GCCTTGAATGTCACCAATGTCATCATCTCTAACCAGATGGTCGCACTCTATATGGTTCAGCTCATGACTCACCCTAATCACACTGAGTTCTTCCGCAAGTTGTTGTCCAGTAAAACAGACCTCACAAAAACTGATATCGACCTCGATGTCAGATTCGCCGAAGAACTGCTTAAGGTTGACGAACCACTTGAGTTCTCATCAAGAGGTGAATTCATCCAGTCTTTATATAAGGCAAGCAATCACGAATACATCCCAATCGGTTTCGTTGACGAGAAGCAGAAAACAGACGTTGTGGGCGCTTTAACCAATGTTGTTGGTAAGACAGTCGGAACGGTTGTGAACGTCGCTAAGAAGAGCATTAACGCTGTCACAAACATGGGTGCAGCACTCAATATGGATGAGCTTGGTGAAGCAGGTCCAACATTGGATTCCAATTCAAGAATCACGTTGTTAAGTGACCACTTATCCAAGAAGGAAAAGATCGTTATCAAGAAAGGTACGATAATCCTCTTGGTCCACCACCCAATCGATTAATTGATGACCGTCGAAGAGATTCGGCGGTTTTTTATTATTCATAGTGGTTTTCTAGAGAAACCTTACTAGTTTCTGTATGAATAATAAGAGTACAGTTGTATGCATTATGATTGCATTTTATATACATTTGCATACAATAATAGATGTTAATGGAGGTGCAATTATGGCAAATACAGCAACTGTTTACGCTAGAATCGACCCTGCTCTCAAAAGCGAGGTTGAATCAATACTATCCCAATTAGGTATTACACCTTCTTCTTTAATTCAGATGCTATATTCTGAGATAAGGATGACAAAGAGAGTGCCTCTCTCATTGTCTATCCCAACTAAACAGCCTGTATTCGAGGGCGACTTAACCAAAGAACAAGTAGCAGCTGAAGTTTTAAAAGGCGTTGAAGACGCAAAGAATGGTCGTATTCATTCTTTAGATGAAGTCGATCAGTATATGCGAGAGAAATTCAATTCTAAGTGAGATTCTTTAAGGTTCTCATCTCCGATAACGCCATAGCTGACTTAGAATCGATTGTAACGTACCTGTCCCTTGTTATTCGCGAACCGAAATATGCCGAGAAAGTTTACTCGTCATTGAAGAACGCGATTGCGGAATTGGATTACATGCCAAACAGATACCAACTTATCGAGGAAGAGCCATACAAAAGCGAAGGTGTGAGACGAAAACCAATCGGGAAGTATCTGATCTATTACCTCGTGATCGAATCATTGAACACGGTCGTAGTAGCAGGTATCACAAATTCAAGCAAAACTAGAGAGTAAACATTAACGAAAAGAAGAATGCGCGACCATCGGGCGCTTTTTCTTTAGTCAAATCTCTTTAAAAAACTATGTTTTGCGAAACAATATCGCAAATAGCAATCAAGCCACAATAATTAGCGGTATCTCATTAGCCGTTAAAATCTATCTCTAATACAACAAAAAGACCGTCGAAGAGATTCGGCGGTTTTCTTATTCATCCGCAAATCTAAGCGATAGCCTTTGGGAGATATTGTAATCAGTTTTGGTGATGGTTATCGCTGTTTCTGTTACGGATGAGGAATCATCAATATGGGTCAGTTTTGCACCATTTAGAACGTAAATATCCGTAAATTGCATCTTTTTTGCGTTGTTTTCAGAAATAATGTGATTGATATCTGTCTCGCATGTATCGCCATTAGCAAATATGAATAAGACGTTCTTTTGGTATGTTTTTGTTACGTAATTGAGATGATCTTGCTCTTTCCTTACGCTCTCATCCATATCTTTAAAAGATGTTTTTGTCACATATAAACATTGATCATCATTGGAGAATGTTGGCTCGGTGTAGAATTGGGAGAACACCATGTTATCAATCGCCTGGTCTCTAGTTAGCTTATAAAGTATTCTCTTAGCGAGGAATGGATATATGTTAGGGTCATCATAATCTATGACGATATTCTTCTTGGCCTCATACTTGTTGTGTGCGGTCTTTGATGAGACATACTCTTCTTTTGCGAGTTCGATAGCCTTGTCAAATGAAAAGGTGTGCCATAGGAGATATTTCTCCAATCCTTTTTTCGGCGGCAACAAGGATATAACTTTCTTGCTGGTGATAGACTCTTTAATAACCCAATACCTATATAGATACCCGAGCCAATATACCGCTTCAGCATCTGCGGTTTTTGGGTTTATGGTTACGTCTTTAATGTATAGGCTGTCAAAATCGTCAAGGATCTTATATGCATCCTGGTCTTGATAGGAGTCACACTCCTTATCTAGGTGTGCGGCTAAATCTGATTTCATGAATAAAACAATCGACTCAACAACATCTGTGTATGAGCGGTTCATTAGCGCAAATAGTTTTCCATTTTTGTCTTGGAGATAGCTTGCGTATACCTTATTCATCATTCATCTCCTTGAACATCAATCCCTTTTTACCGCTATAAGGTTCAATATACTGATTAAGCATACGCTCTCTGTTGTTGATGTTTTCTTTAGATGTATATCTATCGAAATGTTTATCTATGGTGTACTCCTCAACCAACACAAGGTTCTTCAAGGCTTTGTTGGTTACTAAACAATACTGGTTTCCAAGCTTTAAAAGAGTGAGTCTATATAGGAGTTCATCTAAACCGATTCGATTGGAGAAGAAATCTTCCATGACGATTGCCATTCTATCATCAGCGATAGG
>DCHU01000014.1:5679-6777 GCA_002314915.1 Caryophanales bacterium UBA1744 | reverse complement strand
GTGTATTTCATTGTGATGACGCCATCTTCTGTTGATGAGGTATATGCTGTGTCACCATCCCAATTATAAGATGTGCTTGTTGTCTCAATGAAGTCATCCATCTCAACAATCTTCTGAGCGTCTTTGATGGCATTATCCTTACCGAGGTCAGCAATAGCCTGTGACTTCTCTACATAGTCGTATGATGAGCGTGTGTGCTCGTACTGAACATAGTTCTCGCCCTGAACGCCTTTATAACCCGCAAGATCGCTGGTTGTTGTATCGCTTGACTGATAAACGTAGGAGCCTTTATATCCAACTTCTCCGTTAGCGCCGTATTCATAGTTCTTTGTGATTGTTGTAACTGTAGATACAACTCCACCGCTATATGAATCTCTCTTTGACTTGTAGGAGTATCCCTTCATGTGAGATACGTCTTCTGAAACCTTCTGGATAAGTGATTTTGCGCCCTCCCAATCACCAGGTGCCTTGATCGGATCAAGGACTGTGATATCGAATGATTTGCTTACGTTAGAACCATCGGTTGCAGACACGGTGATTGTTGCTGTACCAGCACCGTATGCTGTGAGTGTATCGCCCGATGCATCCACTACCTTCTTGGCGCTTGTGGTAATTTTGTATTTCTTGTTTGTGGCATTCTCAGGAAGCACCGAGACAGAAATCTTCACACTATCATTAACGTCCATAGTTGTCGGAACGCCAGTGACTTCTAATGAAGTAACCAAAACTGTCGGTTCACTTGAAGTCTGCTGCTCAGATGATGTCTTATTTTCCGATGAGGTCTTTGTTTCAGATGAAGTGTTTGTGTCTGATGTAGAAACGTCTTCAGATGTTTTATCTACTGTTGAGGTTGAAGGCTCTTCTGATGTGTTTGCCGATGATGATGGCTGCTTAGGTTGTCCACATGCAGCAAGCATCACTGTGCTAAGAGCCAAAACTAATAACTTATTTGCTTTCATTGTCTTATCCCCTTGTCCAAGTGACGCCAGAACCGGTTAATGTGTCGGTTCCTGGGTTGTACTTTAATTCCATTGCATTGATTCTTCCGAGGACATTGATTGTGAGGGTTGTGCCATCATAAACAACACCGCCATAGTA
>DCHU01000014.1:0-5529 GCA_002314915.1 Caryophanales bacterium UBA1744 | reverse complement strand
GTCGCTAAATATGTAGCAGAGTCTGAGTTAACATCGAATCCTGTGATATTGCCGTCTTTTGTGAGTGCGAAAATCTCGCCCTCGTATGCACCCATGGACGCTTTGAACTGACCGCAGTAATCGCCGATGAAGATGTAGCTACCATTGAAGCTGTACTTGTATTCTGAATAAGAGCCATCGTTGTGGATCCAATAGAATCTGTCGTATGAGAACTTCCAGATACCTCCATCAATTTCTGATTCATAGTATGTGCAGATTGGCTTGTAGTCTCCGACTAAATCAGATAAATCCGCATAGCCACAGTAGATAGTCATATCCGAGCTGATTGGAGCGTACCATCTCCATTCAACTGTTGCGTCTGCATCATAGAATAATCCGAAGAATGAGTGATTCTTTAAGGTTGGTGCCTCAAAGTTTGTGTATAAGTCATACTGGTCATTGTTATATGTGCCCGCGTTTAATCCGAGTACAGTCTGTTCACCTTTAGCGCCATTGAGGTTAACGGTGAGTTTGACCATGTAGTCTTTTGCGTCTTTTTTGATTGTTGCGGTCTCTTCGCCGAAGTTCCAAACCTTCTCATTGAAGCCAATCTTCTTCATGAGGTTAGCTGTGTAATCAGCTGTATCGTTTGATTCTTTGATGTTGTCAGTATTTGTGACGGTTGGTTCGCAAGACCAGTTACCATAAACTGCGGTTCCAAGTGAATCGACGCCCTCTGAATAACCGTCGTATGAGATTGCAGCTACAACATCACCTGCATAGGACTCGTAATATGATGAAGGAGACTTTGTGCCAACGACATGAGCAACGTTAGCGTAGTTCTGATAGATTGCAGAATCCTCAACACCTGCGCCAACGACGCCACCAACGTAAGAGAAGTTGCTGGTGTATGAACCAATTGTATTTGATTCGACATAACAGTTAACGACTGATCCGTATGTAGCCATGTCTGCGACGATTCCGCCAACATAGATACCGCCTCTGATATCACCATAATATGCGCAGTTTGAAACGGACATGATGCCTTCGTAGTAACCAGTATCCATGATTGCGACGATTCCGCCTTCTGCATCAACGACATCATCTGAATCTGTGAGGTCTACCGAAATATTGCCGGTGACTGATGACTTGGAGATGGCTGCGTAATATGCCTGATTGTTGACTGCCTCCGTTGCAAAATAAGAGACAACTCCACCTACATATAAATATGAGCTGTTATTCTGTGCTGTAACGATGTCACATTTGTCATAGTTGATATGAACGTTCGTAACACTAGAGTTGACTGCTGAAGCCGCAAGTCCGCCAACGACATACTGTGTACCGTTGCCAAGCATTGTAAGGTCAATGGTCATGCCTAAATCTAAATCATAGACATGGGCTTTATCTAAAGCGGAGAACATTCCATAGAACTTCTGTGTCTTGCTAAACTTGGTGATTTCAACACCGCTGATCTTGTGGCCATTGCCATCGAATCCGCCGATGAATGGGTTGTCATAGTCTCCGATTGGTGACCACTCACCATCCCACTCCAAATCAGCCTCAAGTGAGTAATAGACTTCAAGCCCAAGAACGGTGTTGTCGTGGAATTCCTTTAAGTCTTCCTTTGTCTTAATCAAGTATGGGGTTAATACCGTACCCTTGCCTTCTAATGTTGTGTTTCCAACTGGATCGCTTGTGTCTTCGATAGGTTCTGAGCTAACTTCTAATGAGCTTGAGCTTCCTCCCTTGCCGCCACAGGCAATGAGCATTGAAGATGAGATGACTAACATTAATAATCTCGTTGATTTCTTCATTATTATGCCTCCTTTATTTCGTCAAAAATTAATTTTTGCCTAGTAAACAATAGCAATACGCACGATAAATGCACTACTAATTTTCATTTTTTTAATAGATGATTGTGTTTTATGGGCGCCACAAATAGAAAAAATGATTCCAATTTGCCGAATATTTAAGACATTCCTTTAAGGAAAATGGTGTTTTTGACTCATTATTCAAAAATAAATAGTAAAAATGTGCAAAAAACTGTTTGACAGTAAAATACACTGCTATTATAGTTATCGTCCACAACCGAGTGGCGCACCTCTCCGGAGATGCAAATCAACCTAGAAAATAGGCTGATTACACCTGAGTTGTGACATCATTACCCAAGTGAGGCGAAAGCTAAGGATTCCGCGAGGAAACACCAAGCCCAAGTCCCTCTTGAGAAAACCATCTTACCGGTGGCCGAGCGAGAAATCGCCCGGTAGGCCAAGACAATGCGAATCAGCAATGATTCAGACATGTCGAGACCGCCAATAGCAGTGTTCTTAAAACGAGCTTACGTGCGGAGCAGGAGATTCCTGACCAAAACCAAGAGAAACGATTTGAACCCACCTGCTACGAGTAAGGGCTGGACCTCTAGAAATAGGGATCCTGTTCAGAACCCGGACCCCACCGGATAGCTCCTAGCTAGCAATAGTTAGGACCTCGCCCCAAAGAGAGCCAACGACCTTCGAGAGGAGGAACAGGCGCAAGGCGAGCAGGCAATCTGAATGCTGGCTCCTCAATTAATCCCGCAAGGGACTTGAGAAAGACGCACCATCAGATTGAGCCATTGACCAGTTAGCGTTTCCACAGAGCTACGTGGAAAGTGAGCCGAGCCTCTGATTGGTCCCGCCCGGGATCATTCCACTCGACCCTCGCAGCGAGGACGGTCTCCTGAAGTCCAATTCGGATTGAACGCATTGGAAAAAGGTTATCAGAGCATAGCTAACTGAAAAGAGGAAAGCAGATGGAAGTCTGCCAAGGCATAAGGCGAAGGCACCCCACGTTGGTGACGGTAACGAACCTTATGAATGAACTGTGACCCACGGCGATTGGAAATACCGTAAGGACATTCCAAGGACCATGGTAGTGAATCCTCCAGACAATGGTAAAGCGGACAAGCTTCCGCACAGACTGAATTTATGGCAGGACGAAAGAAATGCATGACGATTCAGCCTAAGATGAACCGGAACAAATCTCCAGCAATGGACCACAAAAACCGGAAAAGCTAAGAAGATGGCAAACAGTAAGATACTTCTTACCGCAACGACTAGGCCGACAATTCCGTGAGGATATTGGACAGGCGTCGGGACGAATGATGAAGGGAGAGGGACACCGTTGAGGTGTTCTTTTTTTATCTTTATATAATAAAAGGTGGACCTTATGGCCCACCATTTTTTTTATTTGGATTACTTACCGCCGATGAGAGCAAGAGCGTTTCTTGTCTTCTCAGTGATTTCATCTGGCGTTCCCTTCATCATGAATGAACCGCCACAGCAGATGATCTTCTCAAATGCGAGGAAGTCGAGGATGTTGGATTCGTTGACTCCGCCTGTTGGCATCCATCTGACCTGAGGGAATGCAGCTGAGAGCGCTTTAATGTAAGCGAGTCCTCCAGCGTTGGTTGCTGGGAAGAATTTCAAGGTAGAAATGCCAGCATCGAGTGCTGCCATGACCTCTGTTGCGGTTGCAACGCCTGGGAGATAGATGATTCCGTGCTTCTTGGCGACCTCAGCAACCTTAGCTGAGAAACCAGGAGAGACGATGAACTTTGCGCCTGCAGCGATTGCAGCTTCGCACTGCTCTGCGTTGATGACTGTTCCAGCGCCGATTAATGCGTCTGGGTATTTCTTTGCGAGCAATTCGATTGCGTCTCTTGCACATGGTGTTCTGAAGCAGATTTCTGCCATATCCATTCCACCTGCGACCATAGCGTCAAATGTAGGTTCAGCTTCTTCGATTGTCTTAAAGACGACGACTGGAAGGAGCTTCTTTAATTTAATTCTTTCAATTGGTTCCATATTTTTGTCCTCAATATAACCTTAATATAGTTAATAAATCTGTTGTATACAAGACAAATTGTATGATGTTAACTACTTATTTTTCTTTTCGGCCATTTCAAATAAGCCGTTGATGTATGCGCAGCCAAGAGCTCTATCGAAGAGTCCGTATCCTGGCTTTGCATCTTCGCCCCAGATGTTACGTCCGTGGTCTGGTCTAACATATCCGTCGAATCCGTTTACGACCGCAGCGTCAACTACTGCTGCCATGTCGAGCGATCCGTCCTTTGTGCAGTGACCGACTTCAACGAATGAATCCTTGTCGTCTGTCCATTTGACGTTTCTGAGGTGGAGGAAGTGTAATCTTCCTTCTTTTGAGTATTTACCAACCATATGGACAACGTCATTGTGTCTGCCTGCGCCGAATGAACCTGTGCAAAGGGTGACTCCGTTGTTCTTGGAAGGAACCGCTGCGAACATTCTGTCTAAATCAGCTTCATTAGAAACGATTCTTGGAAGTCCGAAGATATCCCATGGTGGATCATCTGGATGGATAGCCATCTTGACTCCAACCTCATCACAGACAGGGATGATTCTCTCTAAGAAGTAAACGAGGTTGTTGAATAAGTCATCATGCGAGAAATGGCTGTATGCCTCTAACAAGCCCTGGAGTTCATCCTGTGAGTAGGATTCGTCCCAGCCTGGGAGGTGTAAGTTATGTGGATCAATCTTCTGGAAGTCTGCCCATGAGTATGCGAGCGAGTTTGAACCATCCTCATTTTGGTGGTACATCTCGGTTCTTAACCAGTCAAATACTGGCATGAAGTTATAGCAGACACACTTGACGCCGACTGAAGCGCAACGTCTGATGTTCTCGCAATAATTCTCGATTAATTTGTCTCTTGTTGGCTTTCCAAGTTTGATATCTTCTGAAACTGGAATTGATTCGATGACTTCCATCTCAAGTCCAACACCGTTTGCGATGCTCTTAAGTTTTTTAAGGGATTCAACTGACCAAACTTCTCCGACTGGAACGTCATAGCATGCTGTGACGACACCGGACATATTTGGAATCTGGCGTAAGTACTGAACTGGGATGCAGTCAGACTCGCCATACCATCTGAATGTAAGTTTCATATTAGACTCCTGAGTATGATGAGAATCCGCCATCGATTGGGATGCAGATTCCTGTGATGAATCCAGCTGCTTCTGGTGAGCAGAGGAAGAGTGTTGCGCCGACTAAATCATCGACTTCGCCGAACTTGCCCATTGGAGTAGCTGCAAGGATCTTTCCTGTACGTGCAGTTGGTGTTCCATCTTCGTTCCAGAGGAGCTTAGCGTTCTGTGCTGTTGAGAAGAATCCTGGGGCGATTGCATTAACTCTGATTCCAATGTGGCTGAAGTGAACTGCTAACCACTGTGTGAAGTTAGAGACAGCTGCCTTTGCGCCTGAGTAAGCAGGAATCTTTGTAAGAGGTGTATAAGCATTCATTGAAGAAATGTTGAGGATGCTGCAGCCTTCTCTTCCGATCATGTCTGCTGCGAAGACCTGTGAAGGCAAGAGTGTTCCGATGAAGTTGAGGTTGAAGACGAATTCAACACCGCTCTGATCGAGGTCGAAGAATGTCTTCATCTCTTTTGCTGCGTCGTCTAGTTCAGCATATTCATTATCTGTTGTAGCACGTGGGTTATTTCCGCCTGCGCCATTGATGAGGATGTCACACTT
>DCHU01000066.1:35710-48371 GCA_002314915.1 Caryophanales bacterium UBA1744 | reverse complement strand
TCGCTGATGAAGAATGTCTCCTCCGCGATTCCGGTCGCCACGTCGGCCTCTCCAATCATTCTTGAGTAGGATTTTGCTTTATAGCCAAGTCCTTCTTCTTCAGATGGGGCTGCTGCTGTGATTGTGTATTCGACTTTTGTTGTTACTGTGTACTGAGTTCCATCTGAATCTGTTCCAACGTAGGAAATCTCTGCCTCTGCTTTTTCGGCAACGGTCTTTGTATCAAGACCTTTGATTGTGACATCTGATGCCTCAACAGCCTTAATTGCGCCTGATGCGTAGGTTACATTAAATTTCCAGGTTGATGAGATGGAGTCATTTCCTTCTTCCTGAGAGAGGACAATGCTTTCATCGCTTGAGAGTGTGATTGATCTAAGAGGATCGTTCACGTACACGATAACGAAGTCAGAAACTGTGTAGGTCTCTCCATAAAGGGTGACTTGGCGTTCAGCCCAGATCTGGTAGATGCCCGCTCCAACATTCTCTAAGGAATCAATCTTTGTTGTGCCATCCTTATAGAATGAGAGTGTGTATTCTGATGATGTGAGTGGGGTCTCTTCAACTAATCCATACTGGTCTACTCCATTAACGACGAGGTCATCGAGCGCGATGGTTGTTGTTAATGAGCCGTCAAGTGAATACTTGGTTGTTGTCTTGCTGAGTGAAAGACCAGCGACTTTGCTCTGAACCTCAACTGTATAGCTTGTTGTGAGGGTCTTATTTGTATCGATTTCGTAAGAAATCTTAATCTCATAGCTACCAAGTTTGGCTGCGTTGTAGCCTGAGCTGTCGATCTTGACTGATTTGAGTTTTAACTCGCTTCTTACTTCCTTGCCGCCACTATCAACACCTCTATAGTAAGATAAGGATAAGCCTTCAGTGCTGAACTCCTCTTTGAGAGCAAAGACGGTCTTTGCTGGTGTAGCCTGAAGTTGGCCATAGACAGAAACGCTATATGTTACGGTTGCTGAGCCAAAATCCTTAGGTGCGACTGTGATTGTGTAGTAATTCGCTAAATTCTTGTTAAATGAGGAGGAATCGATCAAAAGGTCACTTGCGCTATATGTGACTTCTTTTGCTACTCCCTTTTCTGTTAATGTTCCAGTGACCTTGATTCCTGTTGAATCGAAATCTTCTCCGAGTTCATAGGCGGTCTTAGCGCCGCTTACGTCAACCTGTAAGTTGGTAAGTGTTGGTGCAGCTGCTTCAGAGCTGCTTTCTTTTTCCGAACTTGATACAGGTGTTGGGGTTGATTCGCTCTTGCTCTCAGTTTCTGAGACCGGTTGGGAAACCGATGTTGCCCCCGGCTCTGAACTTGTTACCGTTTTGGATGGTTTACCGCAGCTCGCCAAGATAAAGCTAACGGAAAAAACCAATGCCAAAAGTGATATTGTTTTCTTTTGTCTCATGGGTATTCTCCTAATGAAAAACAGTTGTATACATCTGTTGTATACATTGAAACACAGAGCAATTTATTAAGCAATAAAAACAAGTAAACGCTTACAATTTTGTCGGTTTCCAGCAGATTCATCTTAAATTAAATGTATAGATACACACGGCGATCAGCCCGCTGGTACACTACTTGACCGCTCTAAGTTGTATAATGACCGAAAAAGAAGATAATGTAGGGTGCCAAGGAGATAACATGACCAGAATTGTATTGCTCAGCATGAACACAGTCTCATACGATGATGTGAGCTTTGAAGACATCGAAAAGCTAGGCATTGTTTCATATGCAAACCCAAAGACCAGAGATGAAACGGTTGAAGCATGCAAAGATGTAGAGATTGTCTTATTAAATAAGACAGTTATGGACGAATATGTCATATCGCGTTTGCCAAAACTCAAGTTCATTGGTTTGTTTGCAACAGGCTACAACAACATCGATTTAGATGCCTGCAAAAAGTATGGGGTCATCTGTTCAAATGTCCCTGGTTATTCCACCACCGCTGTCGCTCAGCACACCATGGCGTTGCTCCTCTCATTCACAGGCAGTTTGCCTCACTACATTCAGTCCGTAAAAGATGGTTACTGGGTTAAGTCAGGACAGTTCTCCTATTACACATCTCCTATGGAGGAATTAAAAGGTAAGACTCTTGGTATATACGGCATGGGCAATATCGGAAAGAGAGTTGCCGCACTTGCCTCTGCGTTTGAGATGAATGTTATTTTCTGCAACCGTTCGAAGGTTGAGAATACACCATTCAGACAGGTGAGTCCTGAGGAGTTGTTCTCCACTAGCGATTTCATATCACTGCACTGTCCATTAAGTGAAGAAACTAAAGAGTTAATAAACGAAAAAACGCTCTCGCTAATGAAGCCAACCACAGTCCTCATCAACACTGCAAGAGGCGGATTAATCAATGAAGCCGCTTTAGCGGATGCTCTTAAGAACGGCAGATTAAAAGGCGCCTGTCTTGATGTTGTCGCTAAAGAGCCAATGCCTGAAGACAACCCACTATACAAATTGCCTAACTGCTACATCACTCCACACGTTGCCTGGTTGCCTTTGGAAACCAGAATCAATCTTGAGAAGCTCGTTGCAGAAAATGTTAAAGCGTATCTGAACGGTTATCCAATCAACGTCGTTTCAAAGTAAAAAACGGTTCAGTTCACGTTATCTGAACCTTTTATTTTTTAAGGTAAGCAAATGTAAGCACTATCTTGTTTTAAACAAACAAATATTTTTTTAAAATGAAATCCCGAAAAGAAAAGACCTCTCGAGGCCTTGAGACTTTCGATATCAATCGGTTGTTTCCGGGCTCTAGAGAGCTTGGAACTTTTTTTATGAGAGGATTGGTATGAAAGTTGCGAATAATAGAAAACTTGTCCTTCAGAACGGAAGAGTGTTCGAGGGAGTTGGATTCGGCTCGCCAAAAGAAAAGATTGCGGAGCTCGTCTTCAACACATCCATGGTCGGTTATCAGGAAATACTTTCCGATTCATCGTACTGTGACCAGATTGTATGTATGACTTACCCACTTATCGGTAACTATGGAATCACCGATGATGACTATGAGTCAAAGTCGATTCAGATGAGTGGATTCGTCGTTAGAGAATATAACGACAACCCATCAAACTTCAGAGCGACACAGACTCTTGGAGACGTCATGGATGAGTATAATGCCGTAGGCATCTCAGGAATCGACACAAGAGAATTAACTAGAGTCATCAGAGACTGTGGTTCTCAGTTGGTCATGATCTGCGACATCGATAAAGACACAGATGAAGTCATTAGAGAAATCAATGAGAGAGGCTTCTCCCATGACCAGTTGTCAAAGGTATCAACAAAGAAAATTTGGTACTCAAGAACCGCTAACCCAACTTACACAGTCGTCGCAATCGACTGCGGAATCAAAATGAACATCGTCCGCAAATTCAACCAGCTCGGATGCAACGTCGTCGTATTACCATATACCGCAACAATCGAAGACGTCATGAAACATCAGCCAGACGGATTGTTCATCTCCAACGGCCCTGGCGACCCAGAGGACGCAAAAGAAGTCATCCAGCTCATAAAAGACGCAAAAGGCAAATTGCCAATTTTCGGCATCTGCTTAGGCCATCAGATCATCGGCTTAGCATATGGCGCTAAGACATATAAGATGAAGTTCGGACATAGAGGCGCTAACCACCCTGTTAAGAACCTGCTCACAAACACAATTGAAATCACAAGCCAGAACCACTCCTTCGCAATCGATAAGGCTTCTTTAGAAGGAACAGGTTTAGAGGCAACTCACGTAAACGTAATCGACAATGAGCTTGAGGGCATGAGAGATACCAAGAACTTTGTTATGTCCACTCAGTATCACCCAGAATCAGCAGCAGGACCTGAGGATTCAGAATACTTGTTCAAGTTGTTCATTGATTCAATGAAAGAGTTTGGAGGTAACCGATAATGCCAAAGCGTACAGACATCAAAAAGATAATGGTCATCGGTTCCGGTCCAATCGTCATTGGACAGGCCGCTGAATTCGACTATGCAGGAACACAGGCTTGCTTAGCCTTAAAAGAAGAGGGTTACAAAGTAATTCTCGTCAACTCCAACCCTGCAACAATCATGACTGACACCAAGATCGCGGATAAGGTTTACATGGAACCTCTCGATCTTGAATACATCGCAAAAATCATCCGTTATGAAAGACCAGACGGACTCCTTTGCTCAATCGGTGGTCAGACCGGATTGAACCTCGGCATGAAGTTATCCCGCAAAGGAATATTAGATGAGTGTAATGTCGAACTTTTAGGCACCAGCGCAGACGCGATTGAGAAAGCCGAGGACAGAGAGATGTTCAGAGAACTCTGTTTGAACATCGGCGAGCCAATCTGCGAATCCACTATCGCAACAACAATCGAAGAGGCAGTTTATGCCGCTAACAAGATTGGATATCCAATCATCATCCGTCCAGCATTCACATTAGGTGGCACAGGAGGCGGTTTCGCTGATAACGAAGAGGAATTAAGACCTCTTGTTAAAAACGCATTAAAACTCTCACCAGTCACTCAGGTTCTCGTAGAGAAATCCATCAAAGGCTTCAAGGAAATCGAGCTTGAGGTCATGAGAGACAAAAACAACACCGCAATCGTCGTCTGCTCAATGGAGAACATTGACCCTGTCGGCATCCACACCGGTGACTCAATCGTCGTTGCACCAGTTCAGACCTTAACGAATAAGGAATACCAGATGCTCAGAAACTCCGCTTTGAGAATCATTAGAGCACTAGGTATCGAAGGCGGTTGCAACGTTCAGTTCGCATTAGACCCATATTCATTCAAATACTATGTAATCGAGGTTAACCCACGTGTTTCCCGTTCATCTGCTTTAGCATCAAAAGCATCAGGCTTCCCAATCGCTAGAGTCAGTGCGAAGATCGCAGCAGGCTTAACACTTGATGAAATCGCAATCTCATCCACTATCGCATCATTCGAACCTACTCTCGACTATGTCGTCTGCAAGTTCCCAAGATTCCCATTCGATAAGTTCGCAGACGCAAATAGAACTCTCTCCACCCAGATGAAAGCAACGGGTGAAGTCATGAGCATCGGCAGAACAATCGAAGAGTCTCTCTTAAAAGCGGTTAGATCCTTAGAGAACAAGGTTGACCACTTAGAGTTAGCAAAACTCAAAGACTTAACAATTGATGAATTAATCGCATTTATCAAAGATAACACCGATGAGAGAATCTACGCTATCGCTGAAGCATTACGTAAAGGTGTCTCTATTGAGACAATCTACAAAATCACAAAGATTGATAGATTCTTCCTCTCAAAGATTGAGAACATCGTAAACATTGAAAATGACCTCAAGAGTGAGCCATTCTCAATCGAGAATCTCAAAGAGGCAAAGGTTTGGGGATTCAGCGATTCATATCTCGCAAGAATCTACAACAAAACCCCTATCGAAATATATAACATCCGCAAGGAAAACAAGATCTTCCCAGTCTATAAGATGATCGATACATGTGCCTCTGAGTTTAAGGCATATGTCCCATACTTCTACTCCACTTACGAGAGCGAGAACGAATCAATCCGCTCAGATAGAAAGAAGATTGTCGTCTTGGGTTCAGGACCTATCCGTATCGGACAGGGCGTTGAATTCGACTACACGACAGTCCACGCAATCTGGGGCATCGAAGAAGCGGGATATGAGGCAATCATCATCAACTGCAACCCAGAGACCGTTTCAACAGACTACACAGTCTCCGATAAGCTATACTTCGAACCATTAACATATGAAGATGTCATGAACATCATCGACTTCGAGCAGCCTTTAGGCGTCGTTGTCGCACTTGGTGGTCAGACCGCTATCAACCTCGCATCTAGATTAGACAAGGCAGGCGTTAGAATCTTCGGTTCATCATCACACTCAATCGACCTCGCTGAAGATAGAGAGATGTTTGAAGAGGCGATGTCCGAAATCAACATCCCAATGCCAGCAGGTTATGGTGTTAACACACTTGACGAGGCAATCGCTGCCGCTAGAAAGATTGGCTACCCAGTCTTAGTTAGACCTTCCTTCGTTTTAGGCGGAAGAATGATGCACATCGTTTACGATGAAGATATCTTAATCGAAAAGGTTAAAGAGGCTTTGGACTTCGACAATGAGCACCCAATCCTAGTTGATAAGTATGTCTTAGGACAGGAATGCGAAGTTGACGCGGTATGCGATGGCGAAGATGTATTTATCCCAGGCATCATGGAGCACATTGAACGCACAGGTGTTCACTCGGGCGACTCAATGTCTGTCTATCCGCCTTACTCACTTTCAGAGCACGCTAAAGCAACGATCATTGACTACACGACAAGAATCGGCGTTAAGCTCAATATGATCGGCTTATACAACATCCAGTTCATCGTCGATAGAGATGACAACGTCTCAATCATCGAGGTCAACCCACGTTCATCAAGAACCGTTCCGTTCCTCGCTAAATCAACGAATATCCCAATCGCAAATATCGCAACCAAGGTCATGCTTGGCGCTAAGTTAAAAGACTTAGGATATGTAGGAGTTGCTCCAAAGAGAAACCGTTACTACGTAAAATCTCCTACATTCTCCTTCACCAAGATTACCGGTATGGATACGGTCTTGTCTCCAGAAATGAAATCAACAGGTGAGGCAATCGGATATGACTACTCACTCACTAGAGCGCTCTATAAGTCTCTTAAAGCATCGGGCACTCGTGTTGTTAACTATGGAACAATCCTCGCAACAATCTCTGACCAGGATAAAGAAGCAGCACTTCCACTCATCAGAAGATTCTATAACCTCGGCTTCAATATCGAGGCAACTCACGGCACTGCGATGTTCTTAAAGCAGAACGGTATCAGAACGAGAATAAAAAAGAAGCTCTCCGAAGGATCTGAAGAAATCCTCGACTCCATCAAAGCGGGTTATGTGACCTATGTCATCAACACCGCTAGCGAGGGCCAGGCTCACACAGATGGCAAAGTCATCAGAAGAGCGGCAATCGACAACAACGTTGCGGTCTTCACCTGCTTAGATACGGTTAAGGTCTTAATCGACGTTCTTGAAGAAACGACGATGGGCGTTTCAATCATCGACAAAGAGTAATCGCTATAACAACGCTTTTAATGGTGTTTTGATTAGGATTTTAACGACTCGGGAGACGTCAAAAATTCCTTTAGCCCAAGAATAAGGACTCCATTTTCATCCTTCCATTTTTTGATATTCCGTTTAACGATGATAACCTTCCTGAAACTATCATCTATCTTAAGAAGGGATCTCTCCTCCTGTGCCTTCTTCGCGACATCATCAATATTTAGCGCTGATTGTATATAAAACCTCTCATATCCAAGGTTGCAAACAAAATCAACTTCTAGTTGTTTTCTTACGTAGTTGTTATTTTCGTTTTTTTCGCCAACAGTAACAACGCCCACATCTACTTGGAATCCTCTGGTTACCAATTCGTTATAGATTATGTTTTCCATTATGTGAGTTTCCTCTTGTTGTCTGAAACCTAATCTGACGTTCCTGAGACCTATGTCCGTAAAATAATACTTCAAAGGTGTGTCGATATATTTTTTCCCTTTGACATCATATCTGTAGGCTTTTTGGATCAAAAACGAATCTACACAGTAGTCCAAGTATTGTTTAATCGTGTTTGGCGCAACAATCATATTCTTAGTAGATTTGAACGAATTAGATAGTTTATTAGGGTTGGTTAGAGAACCCACGCTTGAAGAAACAACATTGAGCAAATCTTCCAACACTTCCACGTTTCTAATATCGTTTCGATTCACTATGTCTTTTATATATGTCTCTTTAAATAGGTTGTTTAGATAATTAATCTTCTGCTCATTTGATTTACATGTTAAAAGATACGGCATCCCACCAAACATAGAGTATTCATTCCAAGCGTCGTCAAAATCTAATTCGCAATAATCAAAATATTCCTTAAATGACAAAGAGCTTAAATATATTTGATCTCCCCTTCCCCTAAATTCGGTGATTATGTCGGAGGAAAGGAACTTAGCGTTACTGCCTGTTACGTACACATCCGCGTTTTTAATGTGTAAGAAAGAATTTAAAACATCCTCAAAATCACGGACAAACTGAACTTCATCTAACAAAATATAATATTGTTCGTTATCAATGATTTTGCTGCGGATAAATTCACACAAACAATCAGGGTCACGATATTGAATATTAATTCTATCGTCTAGCTGCAGAGTAATAATGTGATCATTATTCACTCCGTTGTTAAGCAAATAATTATAGAAAATCTCAAATAAAAGGTATGATTTTCCGCATCTTCTTATTCCTGTTACAACTTTAATCATGCCGTTGTTCATTCTATCCACAAGTTTCTTCAAGTAATCGTCCCTAGCGATCATAATGCAGTCTCCTAACTAAAATTTTTGCAAGTTCTTGCAGTTTTATTATACAATCCAAACTATCAAATACCATCGTTAACTAAAATTTTTGCAAGTTCTTGCAGTTTTGTGATTTTTTAATATAAGCCACGTGCCAGTCGAAAGAAAAGCGTAGCACATTCAGGAAATAATCCCGTTTGTCACTACGCTGTTGTGTGTTAATTAACCTTATTTGTGTTTAGAAATAACGTATTCAGCACAGTCAATGCCATCCTTTTCAGCAATGACGACTAAGCTTTGTCCGTTCTTCATGTCGCCACAGACGGAAATCTTGTCATCATAGGCAAATCCTTTGAGCTGAATTCGGTTCTTCTCAGCCTTCATCTCGTAAGAATCGCTATCTTCCTCGCTTGTGCCAACGAAACCCATAGAAACGACTAATAAGTCGCAAGGAATGGTTTCTTTGGTGTCAGGGATATCCTCAAACTTGCCTGCAACGAAGTTAACGCGCTTAATGACGATGCCATTGACCGAATCTTCACCCAGAACCTCTTCAACTGTTGTCTGATATCTGCGGATGTCTTTTCCATAAACCGTATTGGCTTCAAACACTCCGTAATCGGTCTTCTTTCCATTTGGATAGTTTGGCCATGGAAGTGTATTTGTTTCAGGTGGCTCTTTCATAATCTCTAAAAGAGTGACTGATTTAGCCCCTTCTCTGACAGCTGTGCCAACGCAGTCATTACCGGTATCGCCACCGCCGACGATGACGACATCCTTGCCCTTGCAGTTGATTTCAAACTTCTTCTCATCGAGGAGGTTCTTTGTTGTCTTGGTTAGGAAGTCCACCGCATAGTAAACGCCCTTCTTGTCATTACCTTTTGCGGTGAATGGTCTAGCTTTAGATGTACCACAGGCGAAGATGATTTCATCATAGTCGTTCCTGAGGTTCTCCATTGAGTAATCAACGCCGATCTTGGTGTTGTTTACGAAGATGATTCCTTCGTCTTGGAGGAGTCTGATTCTTCTCTCAACGATGGATTTCTCAAGCTTCATGTTTGGGATTCCGTACATGAGGAGACCACCGAATCTGTCATTCTTTTCAAAGACAGTTACATAGTAACCACGGTCATTCAGGTGTTTTGCCGCGCTTAAGCCAGCAGGACCTGAGCCGACAATGGCCACTCTGATGCCGTTTCTAACGATATTCTTATTCGGTTTGATCCAACCGTTCTTGAATGCCTGGTCAATAAGGAACAATTCATTAGCCTTGACGCCAACTGAGTCTCCATTGATTGAGCATGAGCAGCAAGCCTCGCATAAACCCGGGCATACACTTCCTGTGAATTCAGGGAATGGGGCGGTTTTTGCAAGTCTTTTGTAAGCTTCTTCATATAATCCTAAATAGATGAGGTGATTCCATTCAGGAATGAGGTTTGATAATGGGCAACCGACGTTTCTGCCGTTGACCTTCATCGCACTCTGACAGAATGGAACGCCGCAGTTCATGCATCTAGCGGCCTGCTCCTTCTGCTTTTCCTCATCAAAAGGAATGTGGAAGTCGAAGAAGTTCTTGATTCTTTCTTCGACGGATAACTCCTGTTTATTCAAACGAGGGTAATCTAAGAATCCTGTGTTCTTTCCCATATTAGCAGCCCTCCATGAATTCATTGAATGCGGCAAGCTCTGGATTTGAGTCGCCGTTTGCGGTGTGTTTCTTGATTAAAGACACCATCTTTGCGTAGTCATTTGGCAACACCTTGAAGTAGTCATCCTTATCGAATGTCTCAATGAGGTTTGCAACCTTCTTTGAAGAGGTACGCTTAACGTGCTCTGCCATAAGAGTCTTAACGTTCTCAACATCTTCCGCGTTGAGAGGCAATATCTTAGCGAGTTCCAAGTTGACCATGGCCTTGTTATCAAGTCCGTATACATATGCAACTCCGCCTGACATGCCTGCAGCGAAGTTCCGTCCGATCTTTCCTAAGATGAGGGCGGTTCCGCCGGTCATATATTCAAGGCCGTGTTGTCCGCATCCCAAGCTCACGATCTTAGCGCCGGAGTTCCTGACGCCGAAACGCTCTCCAGCGATACCATCGAGGTAGCACTCACCTGATGTAGCGCCATATAAGGCGACGTTACCGCAGATGATGTTCTCGCTTGAATCGAATGTTGCGGAAGGTGATGGCATAACCGCGATCTTGCCACCCGATAAGCCTTTTCCTAAGTAGTCATTGGCATCGCCTGTGACTGAGATTGATACGCCTTTTGTGAGGAATGCACCAAATGAGTTTCCAGCGTTTCCTGTGGCATTGATGATGATTTTGTCGTCTTTTAGGCCGGTTTCGCCGTACATTTTTGTAATTTCATTGGATAAAAGTGTGCCGAATGAACGGTTAACGTTAGAGATTTCGATATCGATGATCTTGCTCATGTCTCCGTTCATCGCTTCTTTTGATAATGGAAGGAGGACACGGTAATCGATTGTGTTCTCTAAAGAGTTCATCTTATATGCCTTAAAGATTGAGTCCTTATTGACGACGTTCTGGTTGAAGAGAATCTTCTTTGGATCGATTCTTCCCTTGAACTCCTTCTTGAGGGATAAGAGTTCGGTGTGACCGACCATCTCATCGATTGTGCGGAAACCTAAGAGAGCCATATATTCTCTTAATTCCATGGCGATGAATCTCATGAAGTTCATGACATATTCTGGCTTGCCTTTGAATCTTGCTCTAAGTCTCTCATCCTGAGTTGCAACGCCTACTGGGCATGTGTTGAGGTTACAGACTCTCATCATGATGCAGCCCATTGCAATTAATGGACCTGTAGCGAATCCGAATTCCTCAGCGCCTAAAAGGATAGCCACCGCTAAATCTCTTCCGGTCAACAATTTACCATCTGTCTCCAAACGGACTCTGTCTCTTAATCCATTCATGACTAAGGTCTGGTGTGTTTCCGCTAAGCCGATTTCCCAAGGGATACCTGCGTTATAGATACTTGTTCTAGGTGATGCACCTGTACCACCGTCATATCCTGAGATAAGGATTGTGTTCGCACCTGTCTTAACAACGCCTGCAGCGATTGTTCCAACGCCCGCTTCTGCAACGAGTTTGACCGAAATACGTGCTTCTCTATTCGCATTCTTCAAGTCGAAGATGAGCTGAGCCAAATCCTCGATTGAATAGATGTCATGGTGAGGAGGTGGCGAGATTAAAGAAACACCTGGGGTTGAGTGTCTTGCCTTAGCAATCCATGGGAAAACCTTGGAGCCAGGCAACTGACCACCTTCGCCAGGCTTTGCGCCTTGTGCCATCTTGATCTGGATTTCTTTTGCATTTGTTAAATATTCGATTGTGACACCAAATCTTCCTGATGCGACCTGCTTGATTGCCGATGAGCGGTTGTCACCGTTTGCATCAAGGGTGAAACGCTCACGCTCTTCTCCACCTTCACCGGTGTTTGACTTAGCGTGGAGTCTATTCATTGCGATGGCCATGCATTCATGGGCTTCTTTTGAAATTGAGCCGTATGACATAGCGCCTGTCTTGAATCTCTCGACGATTGAATCAACCGACTCAACCTCGTCTAAAGCGATTGGATTTGAGAATTCGAGATTTAATGTGTCTCTGATGTTGATGACCTTGTCAGAAAGTCTTTCTGTGAACTTCTTGTAGTCATCATAGTTTCCGGTCTGACACGCAGACTGGAGATACATGATTGAGAGAGGGTCATAGATATGTTCCTGCTCTCTGTTGCGATATCCGTGCAAGCCAATGGAGTCGAGGGTGTCATCTCCTCTTTCCTGGGCTTTTTCATAGATTTTGATGTAATTTGCTTCGATTTCCTTGAGTCCAATGCCTCCGATTGAGTTTGGAGTGTTGGTGAAATACTCTCCGATGACATCATCAGATAAACCGATACATTCAAAGATCTGGGCACCTAAATATGACTGAATTGTGGAGATACCCATCTTGGAGATAATCTTGCAAATAGCCTTCAAAGCGCCTTCGTTGTAGTTCTTTAACGCGGTCTTAAGACCTGTCTTGAGGTATCCTCTCTTGTGGTATTCCTCGATTGTCTCGTAAACGAGATATGGGCAAATTGCATTAACGCCGAAGCCGATTAAAGCGGCGTAGTGATGAATCTCTCTAGGCTCCGCTGCCTCTAAGACGATTGAGACGTGCGTTCTCATCGACATCTTGGTGAGATGCTGGTGAAGAGCGCTTGCGACCAATAATGATGGGATAGCCATTCCGTGTTGGTTGCGGTCTGAAAGGATGAGGATTGATGCGCCGGCATTAATCTTGATATCGCATTCCTTGAAGAT
>DCHU01000066.1:33746-35624 GCA_002314915.1 Caryophanales bacterium UBA1744 | reverse complement strand
GAATAGAGGTTTCTAATCTTTGCAAACTCTTCTTTGCTCAATAATGGGTTATCGATTCTGACTCTCTTTGTGTTCTCGCTTGTAGGATTTAAGAGGTTGCCTTCTTTGCCAAGATAGACGAAGCTAGACATGACAATCGCTTCGCGAATTGAGTCGATTGGAGGGTTTGTGACCTGAGCAAATCTCTGTTTGAAGAACTGGAATAAGTTGAATTCCTTTTTGCTTAAAACTGCTAGAGGTGTGTCGTTGCCCATTGCCACCGCTTTTTCTGCGTGATTCTCCGCTAAAGGGAGTATTCCGTCCATCAATTCGTCATATGCATAGTTGTTCTGATGCTGAAGGATGTGAATGTCGTATTCAGGACGCAAAACCTTCTCTGTCTCTAAATCTTCGAGGTGAACGATGTTCTCATTCCACTTAGCGTATGGTTTGAGTGATGAATAGTGTTTCTTGATCTCATCGTTTGAGATGATTCTTCCTTCGCTCGTGTCGACCAAAAGAATCTTGCCTGGCTCAAGTCTTCTCTTCTCTAAGATGTTGCTCTCTTCAACTGGTAAAGAACCAGTTTCTGAGAAGAGGATGAGATAGTCATCTTTTGTGATGTAATAACGTGATGGTCTAAGACCATTTCTATCGAGTGATGCGCCGACCTTAACGCCATCTGAGAAGATGATTGAGGCTGGTCCATCCCATGGTTCCTGGAATGTTGAGTTAAACTCATAGAACGCTTTGAGTTTTGGATCCATTCCCTCATCCTTTTCCCATGGTTCAGGAATCGTCATCATGATTGTCTCTTCGAGACTTCTTCCGTTTAGGTAGTTGAACTCGAGGAAGTTATCAAACATCGATGAGTCTGATGATTCCTTTGGAATGATTGGGATGACCTTGTTAAGTTCTTTTCCAAACAAATCTGATTTAAATAAACCTTCACGAGCGCGGACTGAGTTTGTGTTACCGCGGATGGTGTTGATTTCACCGTTGTGGCATAAGAAACGATATGGGTGCGCCTTCTCCCATGATGGGAATGTGTTCGTTGAGAAACGCGAGTGAACTAAAGCGATTGCAGTCTCGAACTTTGTGTCCTTGAGGTCGAGGTAGAAGTCACGTACCTGGGTTGAGACCAACATGCCCTTATAGATGATGGTTCTAGATGATAATGAACAGAAATAGAGCTTTGAGTTGGTGTCCAAAGTCTTCTTCTCGATTACTTTTCTAGCAATATAGAGTTTTCTTTCGAATGGGAGCCCCGCTTCAACGCCTTCTGGTCTAGCGAGGAACACCTGAGACATGTAAGGCATAGCCTTCAATGCTGTTGAGCCGATTCCGTATGTATCAACTGGAACGTTTCTAAAACCGAGAATTGTTAAACCCTCTTCTTTCATTGTTTCAACGATGAGTTCCATTTCTTTTGCTCTCATCGCCTCGTTTGGAGATAAGAAAAGCTGGCCGACTGCGTAGTCGCCTTCACTCGGTAACTCAAAACCTAAAATCTGGTTTCTGAAGAACTTGTCTGGAATCTGAACGAGGATACCTGCGCCGTCACCCGAGTTATCTTCTGCGCCTGTGCCTCCACGGTGTTCGAGGTGAATTAAGATGTTTAATGCGTCTTTGATTGTCTTGTGGGTTCTCTTTCCTTTAATCTGCGCTATAGCTCCGATACCACAAGCGTCATGTTCATAACTTGGATCATACAATCCCTGATTGACTTCATTATTCATTGTTCTCCTCCTCTCTCTTTTTGGAATACTGCTCGATTATGCGATGGGCCACTTCCGTTTTCGATATGCGGATATCCATCGCCATCTTAAGAATTAAGTGATGTGCCTCCGACTCGGTTACTTTCTCATATTTCATAAGCAGAAGCTTTGCTTCGTTTGT
>DCHU01000066.1:30881-33679 GCA_002314915.1 Caryophanales bacterium UBA1744 | reverse complement strand
TTCATGTTCTCCAATCTGTCTTTAGATGTGACAAGCATCTGCAACGCTTGGATGAACAGTTCGGTCTGAGTTGGTTTAGCCAGGGTGATTATTCCCAACTCATGCGTCTTATCAAACGCCTCATCATATTGCCCTTCTTTAGTTAAAAGGATGATTCCAGGCCCATATGAGTGATGCGTATCGAGAACGAACTCCAGGGCGTCTTCGCCTCCAACAGGAGATGAGACAATAACGAAATCGAAATGACGTTCCACCACCAATCGCTTGGCTTGGGAAATCGAATCAGAGATTGTTGGCGCGGTAAAATGCACGCTGATGAGAATCTTTGCAATCGCGTGTGCCATTCTTTCGTTGTGGGATACTACCAAAACACGGTAGGCATTCTCTTTAACCTGCATCTTAACCTCCTTTCTCTAATCCGGGACTTAACTAATTATTTAGTGAATTTTTCTACGATTTCAGTTGGGAAAACGCTGTTCACCAAAGGTGATTTAGCAGTGATTGCCTTAGCTACAGCTAAATTGCGAGCTTCTTCACCAACCGGTTTTTCCTCGCTGGCGATTGCTGCGATGATTGAAGCAACCACAAGATAGAAGTTAGCGGTTGAGGAAATGCGACCGATTCTGATCTCACTAGAAATCTTGTCGACTGTGACGTTCTTTGCGGCGTCATAATCGGCATATAAATACGTTGTGTTGTTGAGGAACAGATAAACCTCATCGAGGTGAGCTTTAAGGTTCTCATAATACTTATCCAAATACTCAGGAGCGACTTTCAAAGTGATGTTGTTCTTTGAGACTGGCGCATCCTCGAGTGGCTGATGTTTGAAGTTGGCGGATAGTCCGTTTTTGCTTGCAACGTTTTTAACGACCGCTTCTAAAGTAATCGCGTTCTCAGCAGCTGTTAGAGGTTCAACTTCTGAAAGGATGATTCTATTCTGGGCAGGTCCATAAGAATGGTGAGATCCTGCGGTCTCAATATCCATTGCGTTCAAATATAAGCAGACTTCTCTACGGATGTTCTCACCTTTATCTAAAGGTGCGATATCCATATATCCTGCGACATCATATGGGAGGGCCGTTTCAAACCCTTCTTCATCAAGCTTGAAGAGATAGAATTCGAAATCCGTCTTGAATTTAATGTTCGATGCGACCTCAGGGTTCTTTGCTAAAACACCCTGAAGGAAATCGCGGGCTGATGTAGCCACCTTATTTCCGCTTTCGTCCGTAATGTTGCAGAACATACGAATGACTCGGCCTTGAGATGGTCTCCAAGCCAAGACTGAAATGGTGTTTGGATCCGGATGGAGAACAATCTTGTCATAACCTTCAAATCCCGCAACAGAACTAGCGTCGATAGCAACTCCGCTCTCGAATGTCTTAGCGAGCATGTTTGGCATGATTGATATGTTCTTTTGAACTCCATTCAAATCGCAAAAAGTAAGACGAATGAACTTAACGTCTTCCTCTTCTATGTACTGGATCACATCCTCATTGCTGTAACTCATACACCAACCTCCTATAAATAAAAAATGGCATCACAAATATCGAAAAAATCGAATAGTGAACGCCTTTGTTCGAACGCCATATTATCACCAAAAGCGTCAATGTAAATGAAAATGTCACGTTTTTACATTTTTTTATTATTTAGTGATAATAAGCGGGTTTTTCCCATAGTTTTGAAAGCGTTTTTACACGTAAATTTATTGACATTGTTTCGACCTAATCTAAACTTTTGCCAACGGAAAGGCAACGAGGCCTGGTTGGAATATTTCAGCCAGTCTTGGTGCCCTTTTTTTATTTCTAGGAGGCAAATATGGCACAGGTTAGAGACTATTTCGGAGAGAAGGTATTCAGCGATTCCGTGATGAAGGAACGACTCTCCTCGGACGTTTACAAATCGTTGAAGAAAACAATCAGAGATGGAAAGGAATTAGACATCTCCATCGCAAACGCAGTTGCTCAGGCAATGAAAGAATGGGCAATCGAGCAGGGCGTCACCCACTACACACACTGGTTCCAGCCAATGACCGGAACTACAGCAGAAAAGCATGATGGATTCATCTCACCAGAGAAAGATGGAACGATCATCATGGAGTTCAAAGGAAAAGAACTCATCAAAGGCGAACCTGATGCTTCATCATTCCCTTCCGGTGGATTGCGTGCAACATGTGAGGCTCGTGGATATACAGCATGGGACCCAACATCATTCGCATTTATCAAAGATAAGGTTCTCTGCATCCCTACGGCATTCTGCTCATACACAGGTGAAGCGTTGGATAAGAAGACTCCACTACTTCGTTCAATGCAGGCACTCAACAAGCAGGCAATCAGAGTGTTAAAGCTATTCGGTCAGGACGTTAAGACAGTTAAGACAACAGTCGGTCCTGAGCAGGAATACTTCTTAGTGGATAAGGCCATGTACGATAAGCGCAAAGACCTCATCTACTGCGGAAGAACACTATTTGGCGCAATGTCACCAAAGGGTCAGGAATTAGAAGATCACTACTTCGGTATCATCAAGCCAAGAGTCCAGGACTTCATGAATGAACTCAATGAAGAATTATGGAAGCTCGGAATTCTTGCAAAGACCGAACACAACGAAGTTGCTCCAGCTCAGCATGAGCTCGCTCCAATCTTCGCAACAACAAACATCGCTGCAGACCACAACCAGATCACAATGGAGATGATGCAGAAGATCGCTAAGAAGCACGATCTCGTATGCTTGCTCCACGAAAAGCCATTCAAAGGCGTTAACGGTTCTGGCAAACACAACAACTGGTCAATGTCTACAGACAA
>DCHU01000066.1:18578-30748 GCA_002314915.1 Caryophanales bacterium UBA1744 | reverse complement strand
GCTGGAAACGATCACAGATTAGGCGCTAACGAAGCTCCTCCAGCAATCATCTCAATCTTCCTTGGAAGCGAATTGCAGGACGTCTTGGATTCAATTGAGAACGACACACCACTCAAAGCGGGAGGCAAGTCATTCTTAAAGATCGGCGCAGATGTCTTGCCAGCATTGCCAAAAGACACAACAGACAGAAACAGAACTTCCCCATTCGCATTCACAGGCAACAAGTTCGAATTCCGTGCATTAGGTTCAAGCGAATCGATCTCATGTGCAAACATCATGCTCAACACAGCAGTCGCTGAAGAACTCTCACAGTTCGCAAGCGAATTAGAAGGTGCTTCAGACTTCAATGCAGCGCTCCACGAACTCATCAAGAGAACGATCAAAGAGCACAAGAGAATCATCTTCAACGGTAATGGTTATGATGAGTCTTGGGTCAAGGAAGCTGAATCAAGAGGTTTGTTAAACCTCAAATCAACTCCAGAGGCACTTCCATACTATGTTGCAGATAAGAATAAGAAGTTATTCACAAGTCACGGAATCTACACCGAGACAGAGATCAACGCTCGTTATGAAATTGCTCAGGAGCACTACTCAAAAGTCGTCAACATCGAGGCTCTTACAACACTCGATATGTTGAAGAAAGACTATCTCCCAGCAATCTCTTCATATAGCAAGAGCGTACTCGACACATATGTCGCAAAGAAAGCAGCGGGCATCCCAGCAGACTATGAATGCGCAATCGCAACAACCTTATCAAAGGGTTTGAGCGAAGCATACGCAGTCGTTGGTGAACTTGAATCAGCACTAGCATCAACAAACGCCATCGCTGAGGCACCAAAGATGTCACTAGCATTCAGAATGAAAGTTATTCCAATTATGGATAAGGCAAGAGCCATCATAGATGGACTTGAGCCATTAGTCGAGGCCAGCGCATGGCCAGTACCAAGCTACGGCGAACTCTTATTCGGCGTTCGCTAAACAATCATTTGAAAGGAGTCTCTTATGGGCGCATTAGAAATAACGGCTCTGGTATCAGAAACAGCGTTTGCTATCTGGTTCCTCATCGGAGCTGCACTCGTATTCTTCATGCAGGCAGGATTCGCAATGGTCGAAACAGGTTTCACCAGAGCGAAGAACGCAGGCAACATCATCATGAAAAACCTCATGGACTTCTGTATCGGAACGGTCGCATTCGTCTTCCTCGGTGCAGGTCTCATGTTAGGTGAAGACGCACTTGGCGGATTAATCGGTATCCCAACCCTCGACATCTTCACCAACTTCAGCAACTTTGACTGGTCGAACTTCGTCTTCAACCTCGTCTTCTGCGCAACCGCAGCAACAATCGTCTCCGGTGCTATGGCAGAAAGAACAAAGTTCTTATCCTACTGTATCTATTCATTTGTCATCTCACTCGTCGTCTATCCAATCGAAGCTCACTGGGTTTGGGGCGGAGGATGGCTCGCACAGCTCGGATTCATCGACTTCGCTGGATCCGCATGCATCCATTCTGTCGGTGGTATCGTCGCTCTCATCGGCGCTATCATGGAAGGACCACGTCTTGGCAAATATACAAGAGATGCAAACGGCAAAGTTACTAAAGTAAACGCTATCCAGGGTCACTCTATTCCTTTGGGTGCTCTTGGTTGCTTCATCCTCTGGTTCGGCTGGTATGGATTCAACGGTGCAGCCGCAAAAGACTTAACACAGCTCGGAATGATCTTCGCAACAACCACAATCGCTCCAGCTGTCGCAACTGTCGCAACATTAGTCTACACATGGTGCAAGAACGGTAAGCCAGACGTCTCCATGTGCTTAAACGCTGGTTTAGCAGGACTTGTCGCTATCACGGCAGGCTGTTCAAATGTCGACTGCTTCGGCGCAATCATCATCGGCGCTGTTGCAGGCATCTTAGTCGTCGTCGCTGTTGAATTCCTTGATATGAAACTTCATATCGATGACCCAGTCGGTGCTTGTGGCGTTCACCTCGTCAACGGTATCTGGGGCACACTCGCAGCAGGCTTATTCTCCACTTCAACCGCAGTCGTTGGAGTCGCAGCAGACGGATCAAAGGTCTTCGCTGTCGACGGTCCAATCTATGCATTGATCCACGGAACATCATTCGTTGATGGACTTAAGGTATTCGGAGTCCAGGTCGCAGGCGAACTCGCTATCCTTGCTTGGGCTGGCGTCACAATGTTCCTCGTCTTCCTCGCACTCGATAAGACAATCGGCTTAAGAGCCACAAGAGAAGAAGAAATCAAAGGTCTTGATATCACAGAGCATGGTCTTCCATCAGCATATGCTGATTTCCTCCCAGCAGTCGAACATCTCGACTACGGAGACGCAATCGCAGTCACAGGCGATACACCTGTTGCCGAAGCAATTGAAGTTAAGACCGTTCCAACAGGCGATGAAGTCAAAGAAGGCGATGTTGTCATCACCAAGGTTGAAATCGTATGCCGTGAGAGGATGTTAGAGACATTAAAGACCGCATTGATGGATATCGGCATCACAGGTATGACAGTCTCACACGTCATGGGCTGCGGCATCCAGAAAGGCGCTCCGGAATACTATCGTGGCGTTAAGATCGAACCAACACTCTTACCAAAGGTACAGGTTGATGTCGTCGTCTCAACAGTCCCAGTATCATTACTCGTCGAAACAGCTAGAAAAGCTTTATACACAGGCCACGTTGGTGATGGAAAGATCTTCATCTACCGCTGCTTGGATGTTGTTAAAGTGAGAACCGGAGAAACCGGTATGCTCGCATTAACAGACGAGACAGTCTAATAAATTAGTTAAACAAAACTTGGATTGTGCCTAGGAGTGATTCTTAGGCACTTTCCGTATTCAATGAGGAATTGTTATGTGTTCAATTATGGGTTATATCGGACTCCTCTCTTATGAAGAGTTCAAGAAAGGATTTGATGAGACCATATCACGTGGTCCAGACATGTCCAAAATACAAAAAATCGATGGAGGTTATTTAGGCTTCCACCGCTTAGCTATCATGGGTCTTAATCCTAATGGTATGCAGCCTTTTAATTTGAACAATAATTACCTCGTTTGCAACGGAGAAATCTATGGGTTCAGACCTCTCAAAGATGAGCTCATCTCCAAAGGTTACAAATTCCAAAGTGAGTCTGATTGTGAGATACTTCTTCCTCTTTACGAGGAATATGGAACAGAAATGTTCAAAATGCTCGATGCGGAATTCGCATTAGTGATCTATGATTCAAAGTCAAAATCCCTCATCGCAGGAAGGGATCCAATAGGCATCAGACCTCTTTATTACGGATATGACAAAAATGGTGCGATTGCATTTGCCTCAGAGCCTAAAAACCTGGTTACTTTAGTTGATAAGATATTGCCATTCCCTCCAGGCCACTACTACAAGGATGGCGAGTTCGTTTGCTATCGAGAAATAACCGATGTTAAAGATGTCGTTTCCGATGATATCGAAATCGTTTGCCAAAACATCCATGATTTATTAATAAAAGGTGTGGAAAAAAGACTGGATGCCGATGCGCCTGTAGGATTCCTTTTATCAGGTGGATTGGATTCATCTCTTGTCTGTGCAATATCACAAAAGTTCATGTCCAAACCGATTGAAACTTATGCCATTGGCATGAGCACGGACGCAATCGACTTGAAATACGCAAAGAAAGTAGCGGATTATATCGGTTCAAACCATCATGAAATCATCATGACAAAGGAAGATGTCCTTGAGGCGTTGGATTTCGTCATCAAAACACTTGCTACATATGACATCACAACCATCAGAGCCTCTATGGGTATGTATCTAATTTGCAAAGCAATACATGAACAAAGCGATATCAGAGTGCTTCTTACAGGAGAGATTTCTGATGAGTTGTTTGGCTATAAGTACACAGACTTTGCGCCTGGTGCTGAAGAGTTCCAGAAAGAGGCGGTAAAACGCATCCATGAAATCCATATGTACGATGTCCTTAGAGCGGACCGCTGCATCTCGGTCAACTCACTTGAGGCGAGAGTACCTTTCGGTGATTTAGATTTCGTTAAGTATGTAATGGCCATTGACCCTGCCATGAAGATGAACACCTACAACATGGGTAAGTACCTTTTAAGACACGCTTTCGAAAAAGATGAAATACTCCCAAGAGAAATATTGATGAGAGATAAAGCGGCGTTCTCTGATGCCGTCGGTCATTCGATGGTCGATCACTTAAAAGACTATGCAAATGCATATTATTCAGACGAAGACTATGAAAGATTAATCTCCAAATACTCACATTCAAAACCATTCACAAAAGAATCACTTCTCTATAGAGAAATATTTGAGAAACACTATCCAGGACAATCAGAAATGGTCATCGATTTCTGGATGCCAAACAAATCTTGGGAAGGCTGTAATGTAAACGACCCATCAGCACGAGTTCTCTCCAACTACGGTAACTCAGGAAAATAAGAACAATCGTTCCAATCTAAAAATGAACGAATACTTTTCAAAAGATTAACTTTTTGTAAACAATAAAACTCGTTATTATTGTTAGCGGTATTTATGAAAGCAGCAGACGCAAAAGAGTACTACAACGCCAGATTTGAGAATAAATTCGATGAATTTAAGTCTTTTAAGGCTGAGCAGTATTACTCAACTGAAGCTGCAAAACCACCTGTTGAAGTCGTAAATGTCGAGGAGAACTTCAATGAAGTTGAGATCCAAAACAACAAGAAACAGCAGGCCGAACTAAACAATAACGATGATTTAAGAAAAGAGTTGGATAAACTCAACAATTCCAACTCAGAGTCACAGGCACCAAGCGAGACAACATCCACTTCTTCTGCCTCGTCATCTTCATCCGCATCATCCTCATCATCAGCGGGTTCTTCTGGTGCACACGCAGTTGCTGAAACAGCGTCTACCGCAGCAGGCACTGCCGCATCAGTCACAGTAACGGCTGCTGCCGTTGCAGTCACAGGTGTCGTTGGGGGACTTGTTGAAGATGAGCCATACGTTGAACCTGAGCCAGACCCACAGATCGCATTGAATGCTTTCTATGGCGCAGCTATGGAGAATTCTTTTGATTCCGGTTCTGACTACACAATCTTAACGATCAAGAAATCCGATATGGTCATGGAGGGAGATACTTTAAATGACTCCTATCAGATTGAAATCTTCTTAAACGACGAAGAAGGCAATAGAGCGGACATTGAGTCCATCGATATCCAGAACGGCAAAGATGAATATCTCGTCACAGGTTTAACCCCTTCAACCGAATACAATTACGACATCACATACTCAAAATATATCGATCCATTAGGAAAGAAATACGCATACGATGCACCAGTCACTCGTTATACGAGCACTTTCACATCGGGTGCTGCAGGCGGAAATCCAACACTTATCATGGATAAAGAGAACACAAAGGTGACTCTTGATGAAGTCAATCACTTGGCCACAATCAATTACTCACTCTACTTATCTAACTATGATGACGCAGCCGTTTCACCAACTCTCACAGTTTCTAAGAACTCAACCACTTATATCGGTGCCGTTGATAATTTCGATGAAGGCAACTGGGATAACGACCACTTCTTCAAAGGTCAAATCACCAACACAACAAGAGAAAAACTCTACTTCAGCGTATTCGGCGGAGCGGACTACAGCGGCCTTGATATGGTGTCATCCCTTGAATATGTGACTGAAATCCCTACGGATTACACGAATTATCACATAATCAACCTTAACGAAGGCACCAATATCGTTAACGAATTGGAATACATGATTGTTGGCGGAACCATCAGAGACTTCAAAGATGGATACGAGCTCGGAAATGTCTATGCCATGGCGGAACAGTTCGATGAGAGCGGAGCATCAATGGGCGAGGAAGAGGCATCCGTTGAGTTTGAAGAATCAACAATGTCCTACGATTTGGAAGTAACTCCAAAATACGGCACAAAATCTACGTTATTCAAACTCTATGATGGCGATACCGGCGCATTAATATACGAGTCACCTAAATACGACTACGTCTGCGATCAGTCATATCAAGGCTTTGTAACCGTTGTTGAACCAACAGACGGCGAAATCATCTCTTATAACGATGACGGCACAGTCACATTCAGATTCAATACAGGATTCTCAAACAATGGCGAATACGTCTTCGCTTATAGGGTTGAGGCAATTGATGAAGGCAACAACGTTCTTGCCAATTACGAAGGAACCGATGCCGTTATCGATTTGACGGTCCCAGAAAACACTAACTTCTCTCTCAGATACACAAAGATTGGTTACTTCCCAAACGAAGACCACGTCTATGGAACAGAATACTCAACCGGAAAGACCATCGCAAAGGAACCTAAGTTAGAACTCGCTAGCGAGCCTGCCTTCAACGGCCAATACTGGACTGTCGATTACACATGCGACACCATCTATAGTTACGATGAACTGTCCGCGGAATTGGAATTCACCTGTGGTGGAGCTACATACAACATCACAGTCCCAACAATCAACGCAACCGGAACAATCGTGTTGGATTGCGTTAACTTCGAACCTGAGGACGCAACATTGAGTGGAGAACTCAGATTCTCAGATAACCAAACAACGACTGGAATATACGCATCCACAATCGAGAGCGTGGACTACCAGATGAACTGGGAGTTCAACATCGATAAGACAATAGTCAACACGACAAAGACATGTCAGCCTGTTGAGTTCAACATCTCATACCTGTGTCCAAATAACTACACGCTACAGTTCACCAATAACGATGGATTGGTTGAAACAAGCGAATTAACCGACACCTACACCATCTACAACCCATCGCAAACCAATTACACGATGACAGTCAACTTGCTCGACAAAGATGGCACCATCATCAAAACAAAGGACGTCACTGTAGATCTCACAGCCGCAACAATTGCAAACGACGGCAGAACGTTCAGCAGCATCTGCCCAAACCCTGGTGACGCAGCAATTTCTTACAATGACGATGGTACATACAACGTATATAGAGAGATGAGTGTCACACTGGATACAACATCACCTGACAACTTCTTCTACGATGCTGAATTGGTCCACGATTCAAAGTACATAGAGTCAACCTCAGAGTATGTCGAAACGGAAGTCATCCACGACATCTCACAGAATGAATACTCAGCAATCGAAGATATACCAAATCAGTACTACAGCTTGAGATACTACAACGTCTATCTCTCGAATAACGTCTACTATCAGTTCAATGAGACATACCCATCTGGTGGATTTGACCCAATTGATGAATCATCAATCAGTGGTTCTGCCATTTATGACTCGGGAACGGACAAAACAACGCTAACAGTGACCAACTCAAGTTACCTCGTCGTTGAAAACTGGTTTGAAGTCGATGGAACTGTATACACAATGGAGACATTCCCGGATTATCCAGAAGGATCATACGATATCTCAATCCCTGGAAACGCAATCGGTAAGACACTCAAAGTCCACGCCGGAGAAACATATGACTACACTTATTCTAGTTTTGCATCAGCAATCACTATGAAGGGAAGCAGGTACCACACATTCACCTGCACAATAACGGAAGTTTAGCCATAGGCTATAACAAATAAATTATATGGAGGAAAAACATATGAAAAAGAAGACAAAAACTCAAAAGATAATGAGCATTGTCAGCATTATCTTAGGCGCATTAGTCGTCGCATGGTTTGTCGCATCGGCAATTCTTGAAGCAGTATTGCCAGGCACCGCTTATGCGGAATGGATGAAAGGAGTCTGGGACGTAACTAAGTTACCAGAGGCATGGAATGCACACTATCCAGTCATTCTCCACTCACTCGTCCTTATCGTTGTCGTATTCGCGGTAAGCAAGATCTTAAGAACAATCTTCGCTAAGATCATGGAGAAGAGCAATAGAGCCAAGACAGTCATCACATTACTTGATGGAATCATCAAATATGGATGTGCAATCGTCTTGATCTTCCTCATCCTCGATGCATGTGGCGTTGAGACCAAAGCCATTTGGGAATCCGTTGGAATCCTCACTCTTATCATTGGTCTTGGTGCTCAGTCATTAATCGCTGACATCATCGCCGGTATCTTCATCATCTTCGAGAACGAATACAACGTCGGAGAAATCGTCTCTATCGATGACTTCCGTGGAACAGTTTCCGAAATCGGAATCCGCGCTACAAAGATCCTCGATATGGCAGGCAACATCAAAATCATCAACAACTCAGACATCAAGAACGTCGTCAACCTCTCAAGAGAGCTCTCTTTAGCGGTCGTTGACTGTGAGTTCCCGTATGATGTCCCAGTCGAATTCGTCGAGAAGATCCTTAAGGATGCATTCCCAGAATTCAAAGAGAAGATCCCTGCAATCATCGAAGGCCCATTCTATAAAGGCGTCTCTGCATACGAAGCTTCTAACGTTGCAGTCAAGATCGTCGCAAAGTGCTCTGAAGAAGATAGATATCAGGTCCAGAGAGACATGATGAGAGAGTATAGACAACTCTTCATCGCTCACGGAATCGACTTAAGCTTCGACCAGGTTGTCATCAACCAGCCTTCCAAGACCGAAATCAAGGTCACAAAGAAGATCAAGGAAGAAGCTGCTCAGTTCGTAGAAGAACAGAAAGAAGCTTCCGAAGGCATGGAACAGAACACCACCGCAAACGTCTAATTCATTTTGTTATCCTCATAAAGCGCCTAGCCCTAATACGGTTGGGTGCTTTTATTTATCTTTTTTCAATTTTATTGAAGTCGCTTTCTAGAAAACATTACAATATGTTTGGATATGAAAACGAAAGTGATGTCAAAAGATGCGGCAAATATAGAGGTTGCCGACATTATCATTGGCTTGATAAACGAGAAGAGCGATTGTGTTCTCGGACTTGCGACCGGATCCACCCCGCTTGGTGTTTATAAAAACCTTGTAGATGCGAGCAAGACCGGAAAAGTCTCTTTTAAGAATGTTAAAACATTCAATCTGGATGAATACCTTGGTCTTGAAGGGACGGATAAGCATTCATACCGCTACTTCATGAACCACAATCTGTTCGACAGCATCGATATCGACAAAAATAACACCCACGTTCCGTCGGGGGTTGGAGACTACCAAGGGCATATCAATAAATACGATGACCACATAAAAGAGTCTGGTGGTATCGATATTCAAATACTCGGCATCGGAACTGATGGCCACATCGCATTCAATGAGCCGGGAACACCATTTGATTCTTTGACTCATGTCGCAGATCTAGCTGAATCCACAATTAGAGACAACGCTCGCTTCTTCTCATCGATTGATGAAGTTCCGACTAAAGCGGTGACAATGGGGCTTAAATCCATAATGAACGCCAGGAAAATAATCCTTCTCGCTTTTGGCGACAACAAGAAGGAGGCGATCACCCGTTTAACAAAAGGCACGGTAAGCGTTGACTTCCCGGCATCAATCCTGATTAACCATCCCGATGTCACAATATACGTCGATGAAGAAGCCGCACCAAATAAATAGCCACCATAACCGGTGTGCTTTTTATTTTTGGTGTTATTACGGGCTTTCTAAGGATATACGCGTCAAAAGACGAGTATTTGCACTTATCCAAAAGAAAAGACCCTCAAGGGGTCTATTTCTGTTATCTTAAGATATCGCTGTAAACCGGAGCGTATAAGAGTTTCTTAATCTCTTCTTTATCGCTGGTCATTCCTCTTATCCACATGAGTTTGGATACGAGTGATTCGATTGTCATATCGTATGACTCAAGGATTCCATATTTCTCTTTGATGGCTTTGCCGACCTGATAGATGTCTAAGTCAGATCCTTCATATTGAACTTGCGTGGTGATAACCACTGTTTTTCCTTCGAATTCTGGATAGTCTTCCTGAAGGTAGGCTGGAAGTCCTCCGACACCGAATCCCTCAATGACCACTGCATCATAGTTCTTAAGAGCGAAATACAGCTCTCTTTTGCTAAGACCTGGGATGAGTTTTAAATCGATGACATTGGTGTTGAAATCAAAGAAGAATCTAACCTCATCTGGGGCATAGTTCTTGTTGATGTACTGAATTACTTTCTTGTCGATGATTCTAGCTATTTCTGGATAGTTAACAGAAGTGAATGCGTTGTAGGATTTGCTTCTGACTTTCTTTGCTCTAGTGCCGATTATAACTTTGTTATCGAATACGAGAGTAACTCCATAAGCGTTGTCGCTAGAAGCATAAATCAACGCGTTTGTAAGGTTGTTTCTCGCATCGTTATCTCTCATGTAAATGGACTTCTGAGAACCGGTGAAAACGATAGGCTTTCTAGAGTTCTGAACCATATAGGAAAGGGCTGCTGCGGCATACGCCATAGTGTCGGTTCCGTGGGTGATTACGAATCCGTCATAGTCGTTGTATTTATTTTTGATTGTTCTAGCGATTTCAGCCCAGTTTGCATATGTCATGTTTGTGCTGTCCAAGTTGAACATCTGAACACATTCAACTGTACAGATATCACTTAAATCATCTAAGTACGATAAAAGCTCGTCTCCATCTAACTCTGGAGCGAGTCCGGTCTCTTTAACTTTGCAGGCAATCGTGCCGCCTGTTGCAATCAACAAAATCTTTTTCATGCCTATGTTTTAAAGTCTTGACTCACTTTCGGCAAGAAAAAACAATTTTTGTTACAAAAATAAGCAAAATTGTTAACTTAGCAAGATTGTCGATTCCATTTCAAAAGATGAGTTGTCTATATCGAAAAAACACCTTTCAAATGGTGTTGGTTGGATTATAAATAAGGGCAGAAAGGAAATCTTTTATATGAAAAAAGGAAGATTATTTGTTGCTGCAGGTCTTTTCGCCGTTGCCACCGCTGCGTCAGTATTCACGTTGGCAAACACCTCAAATAGACTCAGCAGAACATCTTTAGACACCTCAATCAGCAAAGTGTCTACCAAGGAAATCGCGCAGAGAGCAAGCCAAGATAATCGCTTGTTCACATGCAATGTTCCAGAGAAAGCCAACACCAAGAGAATTTGGAAAGATTCCGATACCGGTTGGACGGTATTCGGTGTCACAACCGGAATCTCCGTGGTCATGATTGGCATAATGGTATTCTTAAAATTTAAGAATAAGAAGGATAAGGGGGAATAATTATGGTATTAGGAATCGCAGATATTCAGATCGGCGGATACACCGTAGGAAGCTTCTCCTGGTGGATCGCACCAATCGTTGTAGGTTGCACAATACTCGTAGCAACAACACTCTATTTCGTCTTATTTATGACGAAGAGCAAGAAGAAAAAGAAACTCATCACCATCTTCTTCCCAATCTTGGGCGTTCTCGCCCTCATCGGCTCAATCGGAGGACCAGTCCTCGATCAGGTTTGGTCACCATTATGGATGGCAATTACAGGTAATAAGTCCGTTACCGCTATCGATAACGAATCATCAAGAGTCGCAGCCAAGGAAGCAGGCGAAAACATCGTCGAAATCGAAAAGGAAGGCGCAGTTCTTTTAAGAAACGAAAACAACGTTCTCCCGCTCGACAAAGAAGCCAGCAAGAAAGTCAATATCTTCGGTGCTGGTGCATACGGTATGTTCTATGGCAACGGCGGTTCGGGCGCTGTTCAGACAACATATCGTCCAAACTCAGCTGTCAAAGATAGAAGCGTGGTCAAGTTCGAAGAGGCTATGCAGGCTGAGGGATTTGAAATCAATCCATACCTTTTTAACTTAGTTAAAAACTACTTCCCAGTCACAGCTGGAAACACAGAAACAAGTAACTCAGATAGAGCAAGCCGTTCATACTCAGTCGCCGATTCGGACAACAAGATTGAGTGCGGCGTCAACACATACGGATACGCGGAAATCGTACGTACATGCTTACCTTATAACCACGAGCCAGAAGTCTCAGCGTATGAAGCAACCTATCCTGAATTAGGAGATCAGACACTCCTTGAGCAGGCAAAAGAATTCTCAGATACCGCAATCTTCTGTATCTCACGTTACGGCACTGAAGACTCAGACATGAAGACCTCTGAGTTAACAATCAAAGAAAGAGAAAAAGCAGTCATTGAGATGCTTAAAGACAACTTCGATAAAGTCATCATTCTCCTCAACGTATCTCACGCTATGGAAATCGCTGACTTAGAGGTTGAAGGCGTCGATGCAGTCTTATTAATCGGTCAGCCCGGTATCACAGGTAACACCGC
>DCHU01000066.1:0-18512 GCA_002314915.1 Caryophanales bacterium UBA1744 | reverse complement strand
AGCGCTAAATCCGCTCCTTCATACCAGTCCATGGGTAACGACACAACCCAGACATACTCCAACTCCTCTCAGAAGTTCGTTGAATATACAGAAGGCATTTATGTTGGATATCGTTACTATGTAACGCGTGGTATGACAGATCCTGACTTCAAATACAACGAGCAGGTTCAATACTCATTCGGATATGGTCAGTCATACACCACATTCGAGAAGTGGATTGACTCAACAAAATACGACGCTGAGAATCAGGAATACACAGTTACAGTCTCAGTAAAGAATACAGGTGAAGTCGCTGGTAAGGATGTAATCGAGTTATACTCTCACACTCCATACACCGGCAAGATTGAAAAGTCTTGGTATTCACTCCTCAAATTCAGAAAGACAAACATAATCGACCCAGGTCAGATCAAGTCATACGAATTGAAGTTCTCTTTAAGAGATATGGCTTCATGGGACGGCGAAGAAGGCTATTACGTCCTTGAAGCGGGCAACTACGAAGTGTCATTGAGAGATGACTGCTGGAACGAGTCTGTCAGTGAAGGACACAACAACACCTTCAAATTCGACCTCGATTTAATCGAGTACAAAACCTCATACCAGACAGGCGAGTCTTATCAGAAGAACTTTGAAGTCGCAGAAAAAGGACCAACATCCACTCCAATCGAGTATTTAAAGAGAAGCGATTGGGAAGGAACTTGGACATCCACTGCTGATTTGAAGGGAATCGCATTAGATTCATCACACGATGAGGCAATTAAACTCGAATCAAAGAAATGGCAGGACAACCAGGTTGACCTCCCTGAGCCAGACTTCGGACTCGACAACGGACTCACACTCAAAGACATGAGAGAGGCTGATTGGGATGACCCAGATTGGGACAACCTCCTCGACCAGATGAGCGTCGCAGACATGCAGAACCTCGTCGAACACGGCGGATTCCAGACCGCAAAGATCGATAGCATCGGCAAGCCAAAAGCAGTCGACTATGACGGACCTGCCGCAGCATTCCACTCAGGTTCAGGACACCCATGCGGCGTCATGGTTGCAGCAACATGGAATGTTGACCTCGCAATCTTATTCGGTGAATCAATTGGAAAAGAAGGCGCAGCAGCTGGCTTGACCGGTTGGTATGCCCCAGGCATCAACATCCACCGCTCACCTTACGGTGGACGTAACTTCGAGTACTACTCAGAAGACCCATTAATCTCAGGTTTGATGGCAGGATACACCTCACAAGGCACAATGGAATTTGGCGTCTATTGCTATGCAAAGCATATGGCATTAAACGATCAGGAATACAACCGTGTCCAGATCAATACCTGGGCAAATGAGCAATCAATCCGTGAAATCTATTTAAGACCATTCGAAATCTATTCAGATATGGGTGGCTTAGGATTCATGTCATCATTCAACAGAATCGGTGATACATGGGCTGGTGCTCACACCGGAATGCTCACAAATGTCGTTCGTAACGAATGGGGATTCCACGGACTTGTTGTCACAGACTATGTCAACTCATCATATATGAACGTCGCAGCCGGCTTAAGAGCACAGAATGACTTGTGGCTTGACCCAAACAACACAGGTAGAAATGCTCAGACAGCTTACAACAACTGCCCTAACGACGTTGCAAAGCTCATGAGAAGAGCAAGCAAGAACATCCTCTATGCATGTGCCCACTCCAACATGGTTTGGGACGATGCAGACTGGGCAGCAGTCGGTCTTGAGAATCCAAACAAATAACTGATAAACATTGAGCGTTGTCCACTTGGGATGACGCTCTTTTGTTTGCCAATTTATCGGTATTCGATTACTTAAAAAATGACAAAAACATTCGATTTGGTCGGATTTTTTCAGTTAGCCTATCCTAATCGGTAAATCGGTATAAGATTACCATTTATTACAAATAGTTAAGAAATCTAGATTTGGTCGAACTTTTTTCGATTCTCCTGTGAGTGCGCGTATTTTGCTCACTATGTGCAAAATGGCGCGAGTGTAATAATGTTCACGCGAAAGAGGCACTACTATGATTGCAAAAACAACAAAAATAGGCGGCGTAGATAACTTACTTTCCAAGCGTCCTGCTATTCCAGCACCAATTCCGGACTATGTCTATATTGCTGTTGAGAATGGAAGATGCCCAAAAGCAGATATCTTCGTCAAAGAAGGTGACCACGTCAATCTCTGCCAGGTAATCGGCGTTAGACACGGTCCATTCTTCGACCAGCCAATCCACTCAACAGTCAGTGGTACATTGGTCAAAATTGAAAAGCACTATCATCGCTGCGGCAAGCTCGTCAACTTCATGAAGATTGAGAATGACCGCCTTGATACGCTTGATCCAGCAGTTAAAGACAGAACTCCTGAGGAAGTCGATGCTTTAACAAAGGATGAGATGATTAAAATCATCGAGAACTGCGCTTGTGTTGGTTTAGGAGGATCAGGATTCCCTACCCACATCAAGTTACAGACAAAAGAAAAGATTAATCACATCTTAATCAACGGTATCGAATGTGAACCATACCTTGATACAGACCAGAGATTCATGCTCGACAAGACAAAAGAGATCTTCGGTGGAACAGCACTCCTCATGAAGATGTTCGATTGCAAGGACGCAAGAATCTGCGTTAAAGAAACACACCCAGAAATCATCGCTCACTTAAATGAGATGATCGATAAGTACTATCCAGGCTATGGCATCACCGTCTCACCAATGAAGAACTTCTACCCACAGGGTTGGGAAGTCGCAATGGTCAAGACAGCTCTTGGTATCAAGATGCAGCCAGGAAAGATTCCACCAGCATACGGAGTCATGAACGTCAACGTCACAACCGCTGCCACTATCTACGAGGCAATTTGGCACAACAAGCCAATCTACGAGAGATACATGTCAGTTAACGGAGACGGCATCAACGCTCCAAGTAACTTCATCGTCCGTATCGGCACACCAGCCATCGATTTAATTCATATGGCAGGTGGTTACAAAGGTGACGAGAACAAAGTTCTCATCTTCGGCGGACCTATGATGGGCGCTGCTCTTCCAAACGAAGACTGCATCGCGACAAAAACCGTTACATCACTCATCGTCATGAATGAGTCCACAAAACCAGAGGCACCATGCATCCGCTGCGGATCGTGCGTCTTATCTTGCCCTCAGGGACTCCAGCCAGTCCTCATCATGGAGGCAGTTAAGTCAACTAACCGCGAAATGATCAAGATGCTCAATCCTCTCAACTGCATGGAATGCGGATTGTGCACATACAGCTGCACATCAGGCATCCGTGTCACCGATTTCGTAAGGAGGGCAAAGCTTTTAGCAAAGCTATAGTATTATGCAACTTGTTAAAGAAACAGCTCCACACATCAAACGTAAAGACTCTTTGATGTGGATGCTCCTCAACGTAATAATCGCATTAGCACCTGTATGCATTTGGGCATGGGTCGCTTATCCATTATCCGCGTTACGCATCTTCCCACTCTCAGTCGCTACATGCTTGTTATGCGAGTTCTTATTCATCCTCATTACAAAGAAGGACCCAAAAGCATTCAAGATTGAGAACATCTTATCCTCAATCATCACCGCTCTTATCTATGCTCTCTGCTTACCAACAGACTTAGGATTCGCTAGCGGTACCGGCTACTTCGTCGTAGTTGCAGGTGCTGCAATCGGCATCATCTTAGGCAAACTTGTCTTCGGAGGCCTTGGAAACAACATCTTCAACCCAGCAGCCTTGGGCATGATAGTCGTGAGACTTTTCTGGGGCGGCATCTCCGGTAATGCAGCTGGAACAGCTGGCATCATCGATTCCTCAATCACAACAGGTGCAACCGCACTTGCTGTTGAAAACTTCACAACAGTCCCTCTCTTAGATTTATTCATCGGTAGAGTTCCTGGAGCCTTAGGCGAAACATTCCACATCGCCATCCTCATCGGAATGGTCTACTTATTAATCACAAAGACAATCGACTGGAAAGTCTTGGTCTCATACCTTGGCACATTCGTTGTCTTAATGCTCATCGCTGGAGTCGTTCTCCAGGCAAAGGGCGGAGAGCTCTTCGCTCACTATGCACTCTATCAGTTATTATCTGGCGGCGTCTTATTCGGTGCTGTCTATATGATTACTGACCCAGTCACCGGACCAGTCGGCGATCCTGCACGTGTCTTATTTGGCGCATTCGCAGGCGTTGTCACAGTCGCAATCCGTTTACTCGCTGGAACAGAAGGCGTTGGATTCTCAATCCTCTTCGCTAACATGATCGCTCCAGTTCTCAACTACCCACAGTGGTCTTCTTCCAAATGGAAGAAATGGCACTTCATCTCAGCTGGCGCTCTCGCAGGTGTCGCTCTCTTGATTGTCATCTTGCCACTCGCTTTAAGATAAGGAGGATGGAACATGATTAAGAATACTTATGTTAAATGTGCTCTCGTCCTCGGAGCTATCTGCGTATCATCAGCAGTCCTCATCGGCGGACTCAACACCGTCGCTAATATCTACAAAGAAACTCACAAATCAGATAAGGCACCTACACAGATTCAGGATTTAAAGCCAGCGGGAACGTTTGTTGAGGTAACAGAAAACCTTCCACAGGCCGTTACAATGAACTCAACGAAAATCACATTCACATCTGTGTGGGCTTTGATGGAAAACGGAACACCTGTCGGCTATGCCTATGAAATCAACTGCGGCAAACCAGTTAAGACAGAAGTTACATTCACGGTCTTATTCGAAGGCCCTGCTATTGCAGAGCTTCCTGAGTTAGTTCAGCCAAGCGCAATCAACGTCACGGTTGGCGGTGACTCAGGCTATGACTCAAACGTCGTTAAACTCGCAGACGGGCTCGTCGCAGGAACATCAACCGCTAATGACTACTCAAGCGTCATGTCGGGTGGAACAAAATCCCAGAAATTCTTCATTGACGGTGTTCAGGCAGCCCGTAAGGATTACGCATCACGTATCAATGGTCAGACAGACACCGTTGTGCAGAAGACTCCACTCCAGGATATTTATGGTGATCTCTATAAGGCAGAAGCTGAAGATACATCATTCACAAAGCTCGAAGCCACTACAGACCACTGCTCGTACGAAATCACGAACCGTTACTTAGTAACGCTCACAAACAACACAACAACAGTAGCATATGCCGGAACCGTTTCGTTCCAGGACCCAGAGGGCGAGACAGATGTGCTCAAACTCACCGCAGCGTTCTCAGGCGACAAGTCAACAGTCAAACTTGACGGTTACAAAGTCACAAAGGATATCTCATGGAACGACTACAAGTCATGGATGGATGGCGTCAAGGCCGGAACAACAAGTCTCGAAGATGAAAATGCTGTTCATACAGGCTCAACATTATCAACAAACGCAGTCCGTGACATGATCCTCGGAATGAGAGATGCATATGTTGCAAACTACAAGTCAGAAGTTGAAAAGCTCTTTGGAGACAAATATGTCTCTGAATCAGCAGACGAATTCGCAGCAGTTACAGGAACAACCGACCACTGCTCATACGAAATAACAAAGAGAACATCAGTCGTCTTAACCGATGGAACCGGTAAGGCATATGAGGCAACAGTCTCATTCCAGGATCCTGAAGGCGAGACAGATGTGCTCAAACTCATGGCAGCATTCAGCGGGGACGAAGGAAACGCCAAGCTCGAAGGCTACAAGATTACAAAAGACATCTCTTGGAACGATTACAAGAAATGGATGGACGGTGTCAAAGCAGGCACAACAAGCATGGATGATGAGAACGCGGTTAAGACCGGATCAACATTATCAACAAACGCTGTCCGCGATCTGTTATTAGCGATGCGTACTAACTATTACGCAACGTTCGGAGAATAGGAGGTAGGATTATGGACCAGAAACCAAGCAAAGCTAGAATCTTCTTAGATCCTCTCTTCAAAGCAAACCCATTATTCGTAATGGTGCTCGGAACATGCCCTGCTTTAGCAGTCACAACATCATTCGAGTCCGCTATCGGCATGGGACTCCTCTTCACATTCGTCGTATTCTGCTCAAACCTCATCATCTCCCTTCTCCGCAAGGTCATCCCTGATGAAGTTAGAACACCATGCTATATCGTCGTCATTGCAACATTCGTTACAGTGGTCAAGATTCTCTCATCAACATTCCTCCCAGAACTCTACAACTCACTCGGCGTTTTCGTCTCATTGTTGGTCGTTAACTGCATCGTCTTGGGTAGAGCTGAGGCATTCGCAAGCCAGAACACAGTCGTCGACTCAATGTTAGACGGCCTTGGAAACGGCATCGGATACACATGGGCAATCGCTGCAATCGCACTCGTTCGTGAGGTTGTTGGCGCAGGAACACTCACACTTGGAAAAGTATTCACATTCATTCCAAAAGTCACATTGCCTATCCTTTCAGGATATAGCGGCTCAGACTTCTCAATGGCTATCCCACTCTTCAAGTCTTCAGCCGGCGGCTTCTTAGTCTTAGGTTTTGCTTTAGCAATCATTGCTGCAGTCAATAACTACAAAGACAAGAAGGCAAAAGAAAAGGCTAGAGCGGCAAAAGCAGCCGCAGCTGCAGCAGCTAAAGGAGGTAACCAGTAATGTCTTACGTAGTATCATTCATTCTCGCTATCGTCTCCTACATGGTCATCGATAACGTCATCCTCTCAAGATATTTCGGTATCTGTTCCTTCATCGGAGTTGGAAACAAAGTCAAATCCGCAGTTGGAATGGGCCTCGCAGTCACATTCGTCACAATGATGGCAGCACTCGTCTGTTGGCCAATCTACACATTCATCCTCGTCCCAGCAAACATGGGATACATGGATACAATCGTCTTCATCTTAGTCATCGCATCCCTTGTTCAGATGGTCGGATTCTTCATTAAGAAGAAGTCAATCAGCCTTTATAAGACTCTTGGCATCTACCTCCCACTCATCACAACAAACTGCGCAGTCTTAGGCGTCGTTCAGAACAACACCGCTTATGACTTCGGTCGCTCAATGGCAAACGCACTCGGAACTTCATTAGGATTCGTCCTCGTCATCTTCCTCTTCGCTTGCATCAGAGTGAGACTTGAAGGCGCTAACCTTCCAAAAGCATTCAAGGGCGTTCCAATCGCTCTCATCGTCGCAGGCATCATGGCAATCGTCTTCATGGGTCTCGGCGGAATCATCGATTTAGGTTCTTGGGGCCTCATCTAAATGCCCCAAACCGGATACATCATCATCGCAATCGCAATAATAGTCGCGCTTGTCATCTTATTCACAGTCAGCTTCGTGGTTTACATCAAAACCCCAGCGCCAAAAGGCTGTGAGAGAGGCAAGGGTCCTAATTGCGAGAACTGCGAAGTTGCTAGCTGCCGTTTCTACGCTGATGCGGAAAGAAGAGCGGCAAAGAAACTAGAAGAAGAATCTTCTAAGAAAGGAAATGAATAACATGGATATCTTATGGTCTGTATTATTGATGGCTGGCTTAGCCATCGGACTCTCATGTCTCATCGTTTTGTTCTCAGTTATCTTCCACGTTGAAGAAGATCCAAGAATCGATTGTGTCGCAAAGATGCTCCCAGGCGTCAACTGCGGCGCTTGCGGGAAGGCCGGATGCCACGACTTGGCAGATGCTCTCGTTAATGGAGAGGTCACAAAAGTCACAGCATGCAAGGCTGGTAGAAAAGACAAGAACTTCGATCCAATCATCGAGTATTTGAACTCGACACCTGGACCGGACGGAACGACAAGAAAAGTCACAATGTAAAAGATTTAGGACACATTATGTGTCCTTTTCTTTCGCTTGTAGTGATGGTTGCACTCAATTATGATATAGCCATGAAAAAGAGATTTGGCCTAGTATTTCTAACTCCATTCATCCTCGCGTCATGCGGTGTTGCTAAAGAATCTACTTATAGTAGCAGCACACTCGTGTACGGAAGTTTTTTCTCATGGAAATACGTAGCGAGCAAGGATGACTGCAGCAAGGATATTTATGATTTGGTCAACAAACTCAACTATTTAGCGGATCCATATAACGAATATATGGGTTCATCAAACCTATACAGAGTCAACCATACCCACGATGAGGTTACAGTCGATGCCGATTTATTTGATTTGGTCAAGACCGCGGTCGATTTATACGAAAAGACCGAAGGCAACTTCAATCCATATATGGGTAAGATCACTTCCTTATGGAAAACAACCTTATTTGGGGCAGCAGACGACTTATTGTTCGAGGGACCAAGTGTTTCCTCGATTGAGGATGCCAAAGCCCTCATACCGGCTCTTTTAGAGGAAGTTAAGGGGACGAGTGTTGAACTCGATGAGACCAAACAGACAATTAAGCGCATTGGCGATGGTTATATTGATTTGGGCGGTCTAACCAAAGGTTATTCGGTCGAGAGAGCGGAACTCATTCTTGAAGGCAATGACGTTAAGCAATATCTCATCAACGGAGGACAAAGTTCCCTTGGATTAGGCCAATTGGCAGACAACGGGAAATTCAAAATCAGCCTCATGTATAGCGAGACTGAGAGTGAGAACCGTTTCTCGCTCGGAGAGATTGATACATCCACCTCTGCGGTATACGAACAATTCGTAACTGTCGAAGATGTTACGTATTCGCACATCATCAACCCACACACAGGTATGCCATTAACCGATTACTCAATGGCATTCTTGGTCGGAGAGGATAGCGCCTTATTAGACGCATTCTCCACCTCTTGCATGATCGCCGGACCAGAAAAGAGCGAGGAATGGGCAAAGAAATACAATTTCACATACTCTTTATATAAAGATGAGGGTGGTTACACCAAACTCGTCGCCGAGTCAGAAGAGTTATCAAAGGTCAGAATCTAGTGGAAACAGAAGAAAAGATTGAACAACCTACACCAAAACCAGAGAGAAAGAAGAATTTCTTCTTGAAGCATCTCTGGGATTTTGTGCTTTTGGGCACTCTTTTAATCGGCACCGCATCCGTCTATATCGGAAGAGCCATCGTTAATAGCAAAGATAGCAACAAGGATATCGTTGCCACGGTTTTGTTTGAAGGAAACAAGATGGAAATCTTAGATTCCGCAGGAAAAAACAGAAATCCGATCAACCTCGCAGACATAAACGAATACGAAGAAATAGAAATTCAAGGCAGGCACACGACTTTAACAATCGCGTTAAAACATAACTCGATATGCGTTAAGGAATCCGGATGCCCTGGTCAGGAATGCGTGCATGAGGGATGGGTAAGTAAGGCAAACCATCCAATCGTATGCGCACATAATGGTATCTACATCGAAGTAGAGACCAGCAGCTGGAGTGACATCATTCAGGGTTAGGCTATGAAAAAGAAATTCACAGTTAAACAGATAACACTCCTTGCAATGCTCTTATCTCTTGCCTTGGTATTAAGCATTGCTGAATCCTTCATTCCATTTGGAATACCTGGATTGAAACTTGGATTAGCCAATATGGTTATATTGCTTGCAATATACTACTTTGGATTCTGGGTTGCTCTTGCGATCGATATCCTAAGAGTCGTGATATCATCCATCGCGGTTGGAACATTCCTCGCCATGGGATTCGCGATGTCGATGGCGGGCGCACTGCTAAGCTTCTTCGTAATGTATATATTCTATAGATGGTTTAAGGCGTTCACGCCTGTGGGCACATCTGTAGCCGGCGCGTACTCACATGCGCTAGCCCAAATCATTGTTGGTGTCATATATCTCGGCAATTGGGGTGTCTTCTACTACTTCCCAGTCATGGCTATAGCATCTCTCATCACCGGAACATTCAACGGATTCATAGTTGAGCTTATTCTGCAAAACAAATATCTGGCCACTGCGGTTGGATATGAAAAATCAAAGACCTCTTAATCGGGGTCTTTATTTTTGAAGTGTTTTACAAACAGCAGCGCAAGGGATACACTTATCTAGTTAGTTAACGCTAACTATATTAGATTATTAAAGATTTGTGTATGAGAAAAAACTACAAACCATTAAACATGATCTGCAATGGCAGATTGGTTCACTTATTCGAAGAAAGTGATGAACAAAAGAAAGAATATTTGGTAAAGCGTGTAGATGAACTCGCTAATAAATACACTGAATACCGATGCAAAGCTTTGTATGGATACTTATGCAATCTTTTCACCTCAATTGCGGTATGTGAATACAATGAGGCGAACGGGATGACAAGAGAAGATTCAATCACTCAAGTCCGCACATATATGGAAGACTTCATGAGGCCTTCAAGAGAAAAATATCAAAAGCTATTTGCCAAGAAATGGATTTGGCCAATAGCGAGAGTGTTGATCCCTAAAATGATGTGCTCTGCAAACGGAAAAGGGTTTGAGACCAAAGTGGTTAAAGGGGATAAGAATAAAATGGGTTTTGATACGACAAAATGCATCTTTACGACAATACTTGGGGAATTGGGCAGATTAGACCTGGCCTGTATGTACTGCGGATTAGATGAATTTATGTATTCAAATCTTCCTGGCATTACATTTGTTCGCAAAGGAACATGTTCTCGCGGCGATAAATGCTGCGACTTCCGTTTTATCAGAAATCAGTAGACACATCTATCTTTTATATATAAAAGAAAACCCGGCTTTTCAGTCGGGTTTTGATTTGCTTTAGTTTAGGCTAAATTATTTAGCGTTTGCCTGAGCTGTTGCGAGGACTTTGATGTATGAATCGTAGCCTTCAGCAACTTTGTTGAAGTCTGTCCATGTAGCGCCTGTTGATTCGCCATCGACTGTCCAGTACTTCTTGCCTGATTCTGCATCTTCGACCTGAGTTGCTGCTAAGCACTTCTCAGCGCCGTACTTTAAGAATGCTGCGACTGTTGCGTCACGGTTTGCTTTCCAGTCGAATCTTTCTCCACCATAACCGTTGAGCTCTTTGTTTAAAGCTGCGTTTGTGAAGATTGTCTTGTCACCATTTGCTGCGACTTCGCCTGCGACGACTGCCTTGTAGTAAGCTTCGCAAACTGTTGCCTGTGTGAAGTCAGCGCCTGTGTATGAGAGGTCGCCTGCGTCTGAGACTGTAGCTGTTAACTTGTAAGCACCGAATGTGACTTCCTTGTAGTAAGCAACTTCTGAAGTTGTTTCGTGTGAAGTGACATTGCCTTTAACAACTAATGCTGCGTCGACTGTTTCAGCTGCTGTGATGTAGCTTGGTAAGCAGACTTCGCCGAGTGTAGCTGCTGTTGCTTTTCCTTCTGCGTCGACTGTGACTGTCGCACCAGCAACGTAGGATCCGCCGTGGCAAAGAGCATATGCTTCGCCTGTCTTTGCTGTTACTTTTCCGCCGCATGCAGCGAGTAATGATGAGCATGCTAAGAGGAACATAACTTTGTTTGTCATTTTCATAGTTTTTTCCTTTCTAAAAAACTTCCTAATTTATTAGGTGCTAACAATATATCTTTCAGTTGTTCGCGTTGCAATAGGATTGACACATATTTCTAAAGAAATCGAACAATTTATCTCAAAAAATGTACGCGAAATGAGATTTTTGTAAAGTTAGTTGTGTCTAATATGCGCATTTTTTGGTTAGATATGGCTAATTGTTAGTTAAATCTAACTATTTGTTAATTATTTTTCATTGACACTTTTTTAAGGTGTTTTTTACTGAATTTTTATCACTAGAAAAACAAGATGATTTCTCATATTTTTCAAACAAATGGCGATCAGGCACTTCTCCACTGATTATAGCTCTTATAAGCGCTATATTTTCGTTTTTCTTTGTATAAGCCGTTTGTTTAGTGTATTGTTTGTTTGCTAAAAAGCAAAAGAGAAAATCGATATGTCAAACACAAAGAGAATTAAAGCAAAGAAGGTTAAACAGCCAAAACAGGTTAGCGTTTGGGCTAAAATCTGGGAAGGCCTCAAATACTTCGTCAGTTCTTGGATCAAGAACGATACTTGCGTTGATGCAAGAAAGAAACCATGGTACTTCGCAGTCGTCATTGCGATCGTATCATTAATCGTCGCTGTCATCCCAACAATGGTCAGCAACTTCAAAGTCAAAGGCGGTTCATTCCTTGAAGGAACAACATACAACATCGACTCACAGGTCTATGCATTTACCGCTGATATGAAGGCAAAAGGCGTTGAGCTTAAGGTTGAGAACGGCACATTAACGGACGCAAATGGCACATGGGCAGACAAATACGGCGCAGACCAGCCATATAAGCACACAGTCACAATGGACGTCGCTTACTTAGACAATGAATCAGGCGCTTTGGTCACAAAGTCAGAAACATATGTCGACTTCGCTGTCTACTTCTATCCAGAAGCAGTTTACTCAGTCCCAAAGAAAGACACCACTTCAACCGCATTATCAACATACGTAACTGAACAACTCGCTAAAGCAAATCCAGTTGTCGGAACCGAAGTCGTTGGTGAAACATGCACAATCAACGCATTATTCCTTGGAAAGGAATCATTCACATTCGTTAAGTACAAGGGAGTTGATTCAAGCTCAGGTTCTGCAAGCAGATCATCAATGACCGGCAAATTCGAATGCGTTAACCAAAATGGTGACTCATCATACTTGCTCACAAGCCTCTTAAGCGATGAGGGCAAGGATGCAACAATCGAGAACTGGAAAGTCTTCCTCACAAACGCATATACCCCAATCAAGATTGCTTCAGGTTGGACTTCAACCGGAATCACATTCGGAATCTATGCAGGATTAACACTCCTCCTCGGATTCGTTGTCTGGATCATGACAAGAGGAAAGAACAACCCATTCCGCATCTACACATTCTGGGAATGCCAGAAGATCGCTTACTGGGCAGCATTCGCTCCAGCAGTGCTCGGAATGATTCTTGGATTCTTCATGTCCAACATGGTCATGTTAGGATTCATCATGTTCTTCGGCGTCAGAATCATGTGGATGTCCATGAGATCCTTAAGACCTTACGAAGAAGCAGCTAAATAAGAAAGCAAATTAAAAACCCTCAGTTGATTGAGGGTTTTCTTTTTGTTTAGTCTCCGTAATCGGAACCTCTGCTCTTGTCTTCGACAAAGATGCAAAGAGGGTCGGTGATATCGGTGATTTCTCTTAAGATATAGCCTTCTTTGTCAAAGAATGGTGTCTCGAAGTTCGCGGTGAAGATAACGTGTTCGTTTTCCGTAACCACTTTGTCGATGGCCTCCATGATTCTTGGGAAGTCGTCTTCCTTCTTCTCCTTCATCCCCTGGAGTGCGTAATAGAAGCCGGGCTCAATGTAGAAGTCGTGTCCGTTGGATGTCTCGAAATGAGTGACCATCCAGCTTGTGGTGTCTTCTATTTCTTTATACTGTTCAAATTCTGGATATTTCATGTTGTCTCCTTATTTGTGGTATGGCTCATGATTGAGGATCTTGAATCCCCTATATATCTGCTCAAGAAGTATGACCCTTGTCATCTGATGTGTAAAGGTCAGTCTTGATAACGAGATAGACGCGTTAGCGCGCATACGGATGGACTCGCTGACGCCGAGTGAGCCTCCGATGATGAACGTGACGCTAGAGCCGCCTCTTCTCATCATATCTTCCAACTGCTTGGATAACTCAACTGAATCCGGTTCTTTCTTATTGAGGTCAAGAACGCAGACATACTCACTAGGTTTGATTTTTGCGAGCATCTTATCCGCCTCTTTGTTTTTGATTCCCTCTTCGATCGAAGCGGATGCTCCGTCTGGAGTAGGTAGGTCAGGGAATTCCTCAATTGAGACTGATGCATATGGAGTAATACGTTTTACGTATTCCTTCTCCGCATCTCTCCAGTACGATTCCTTGAGGGAACCGATGCACATTATTCTAATTTTCATCATGGCCTCCTCTTGTACATACGTACTGCTTTAGTGGGATTATAGGTCCTTCATAAGCAACCTCTAATCTCTCGAAGTTTGCCCAATATGTCTGGACCGCCTTCTCTTCGGTGTTGCATTCCTCAGATAGGTGAGCGAGATATATGGCCTTGGTCTTTGGACCTAATAGTTCGGACATATACACCGCTGAGTCCGCGTTGCTTAAGTGTCCATGGTCACCACGGATTCTATCCTTTAGTCTCCTCGGTCTCTTTGATTTCTCTAATAACATAAGATCGTGATTGCTCTCGATGATGTAGTAATCGTGATTCTTCATATATGGGAGAGATTCTTCAGGAATCACTCCGGTATCGGTCATATAGACGAGTGTTTCATCCTTATCTGCGATTAGGAACCCTATAGGGTTAGATGCATCGTGGCTCGTTCTTAAAGGGAATATATCAAAAGAGCCGATTTGAAGCCCTTTGAACGGCTCGATAGGAAAGTCTATATGATCGAGGTTCCCTTCCGCCGTATAGGTTGAAACGCCCTTTAAATATGAGATGGTGCCTATATGATCGCTGTGATCGTGGGTGATTAGGATTCCTTGGATGTCGGACACATCCTTCTCTAATAGAGAAAGGGCCTCTTTAACGCGTTTCAAAGAAACACCCATATCGACTTGGATAAGGGTGTCTTCGTTATAGATTAATGTGGCGTTTCCTTTGGAACCGGAAGCGATATTAATGAATTTAATCATCTGCCTCGCCGTATTTCTTAGCCATCTCTTCCGATGGGTTATCAAAGAGAGAATAGGCTTTGGAGAACAATAATGTGCAAGGACCGACCTGGCCGTTTCTGTTCTTAGCGACGTTGATGTTAACAACAGAGATGTCGTTTCTGTTCTTGCCTTCTTCTGCCGCTGCATCGACCTGAGCCTGGAAGTTCTCATCCATGGTCTGGTCTGCAGGGTTCTGGTCTTTTAGGTTGTTGCCCTGGTTCTTGTAGTAGTCACGTCTATGCATAAGCATAACGATATCTGCGTCCTGCTCGATAGAACCTGATTCCTTAAGGTTGGAGAGCATTGGGATGTGGTTGTCGTTCTGCTCTGCCGCACGGTTCAACTGGCAAAGAGCGATGACTGGGCACTCAAGGTTTCTTGCCAACTGCTTAAGCGTCTTTGTGACGAGAGCGACTTCCTCTTGTCTTGAGTTCATCTTTCTATCGACTGTGATAAGGTTCAAGTAGTCGATAGCGATCATTCCGAGTTTGTGGTCGGCGTCCAACTTCTTTGCTTTAGCAACGAGGTCACCAAGCTTTGGGGTTGGAGTGTCATCGATGAAGAGGTTGAGCTTGTCTAATTGCTGGCAAGCCTGAGTGATCATTCTCTTGTCGTTGCCATATAACTGTCCTGTTGCGATGTGGTCCATCTCTACGCGTGCTACGCATGAGATGATACGCTGCATGATTTTGTCCTCACCCATTTCGCATGAGAAGAAAGCAACGTTCTTGCCGTCTTGTGCCGCTTTGAGCATGAGATTAAGAGCGAATGCGGTCTTACCGACTGATGGACGGGCTGCGAGGATGACCAAGTCACCTTTCTGCCAGCCGTGTGTGAGTTTGTTGAGTCTCTTATAGCCGGTGTTGACGCCTGTTAAGCCACCGCTTGAACGCTTGGCCTCTTCAATTGTTTTAGCGACTTCAAAAGAGATGTCTCCTGCACGCCTGAATGACTTGTTCGTGTTGGCGGATGCGATCTGGCTAAGAGTCTCGACTGTTGAGTTTGTGAACTGGTGGATATCGTCGTAGTTACCGGTGATGTATCTGTTCTGGAAATTATCTGTTTCCTTAAGGAAGTCTCTTAAAAGAGCCTGGTCCTTAACGATGTTGATGTAGTATTCGACGTTGTCTGGGTTGATGACGGAGTTGAGGAGTTCCATGAGATATGAAACACCGCCTGCGTCCTCAAGTGTCTTGTTGTTTGATAACTGATCGATGACGGAGGTTGAATCGATTGGCTTTTCAAGGTCATTCAATTCTCTCATGGCGCGGAAGATGAGGATGTTTCTCTTATCCTCTCCGCTGAAATGTTTCTCATCGATTGAGGAGATGGACATTCTTGCCTGTTCAGAATCGAGTAAGAAAGCGCCCAAAACAACACGTTCTGCTTCTAAGTTTGCTGGTATTGGGTATTTGGCCATGATTACTTTGCCTCGCTGATATGGACGGTGACGACGCCTGTGACCAAGCCTTCGCTACCTTTGTATAATTCGATCTTCAATTTGGTGTATCCGATTGCGTTTGCAGGGTATTTGTCGATGAATTTTCTCTTATCGATGGTGATTCCCCACTGCTTCTTCATGCCATCTTCGATTTCTTTTGGCGAGATTGTTCCAAACATTCTGCCGTCGCTGCCGACTTTGGCTTTGAATTCAACCTGGATATGCTCAAGTCTGACCGCAAGCTCTTCAGCCTCTTTCTTGAGGACTTTCTGTCTTGCCGCCTCTTCAGCGTTGCTCTTAGCGAGCTGTGCCTGGCTTGATTCTGTTGAGTTAACTGCTAATTTTCTAGGGATTAGGTAGTTTTTGGCATAGCCATCGCTGACTTGGATGGTAGCGCCTTTCTTGCCATAGCCCTTAACATCTTGAAGTAAGATTACTTTCATAATTATTCTCCTTCTCCACGGTATTTATCGCCCTTGGCCTGGTCGAGGTAGCTGTTAAGCACGCTTACAACCTGCGCATGGGCTTTAGTAACATCGGATAAATCTCTGTAAACGACTGCTGCGGATGTGAAATGTCCTCCGCCACTCATCTTCTCGCAGATGAGCTGAACGTTAACTGTGCCGTCGCTTCGAGCCGAGCAGTTACACGTATTTGGTGCTGTTTTTCCTAAAACGAAGCACGCGTTGATTCCCTTGAGGTCCATGATTCTGTTAGCGACCTTAGAGAGTGTTTCTTTTTCAACCAAGTCTGTTGTGTTCATTGCAGTGGCAATGCCTGGGAATGGGAAACGGACCTGGGATACCATTTCGTTGATGAGCTGATATTCCTGAAGTTCATCTTTTAAGAACTCTGATGCGAGTGAGTTATCCGCACCATATCCTTTAAGGATTTCGCAAGCTTCGAATGTCTTCATGCCGGTTGTCTTGGACTTGAAGTACATAGAGTCGAGGAAGATGCCTGAAAGCATGATTGTTGCAAATGAAGGCGAGACCTCAATCTTAGGGTTTGCTGTAGCAAATCTAATCATTTCAGCAACGAGCTCTGACGCTGATGATGCACCTGGGTCAGAGACATCAAGGACAACGTTATTCTCGATGACATAGTTACCTTTTCTATGGTGGTCGATCAAGACGATCTTAGATGCTTTCTCCAAGAGTTTTGGTGCCATTGTGACAACAGGGACTCTGACGTCACAGACGACGAGCAATGTTGATTCTTTGATTAAGCCTAAAGCTTCATCAGGTGTGCAAATGATTTCAGAGGCTTCATCTTTTGAGAATGATGATGTGAAGGCATCTCTTGTCTTAACTTCAACCTGTTTAGGGATATAGACGACTTTTGAAGGTTTTCCGCACCAATCACAGATTGCCTTAACGCCTAAACACGATCCGAGAGCGTCCATGTCCATCTTATCGTGACCCATGATGACGATGTTTGATGATGTCTTGATGTCGTTGATGAGGGAATCCGCTCTAGAACGCATCTTGACTTTAGATGTAGATTCAACACCTGTTGTCTTACCGCCGAAGTACTGTGGGTCCTTGCCGTATTCTGAGACGACGCACTGGTCACCGCCACGAGCGAGAGCGCTCTGTAATGCGATACCTGCAGCTTCGTTGAGTTTTGCGTAATCTGCGAACTTATATGAGAAGCCGATTGAGAGGGTTAATGGAGTGTCCTCTTCTTTTCCTGCTGCTCTAGCTTTCTTAAGGAGTGAGAATCCATCCTTGATCATGTTGCTTAAAGCTTCGTAGTTACAGACGGTAAAGTATGTGTCTGACTTAACACGTCTAAGGACAACCTTAAACTCTTTAGCGTAGTCGAAGATGATGTTTCTGATGACGTTGATTGCTGCTGCAGCATCGTCTGTGTCTGTTGCGAATTCATCGAAGTTGTCGATGTTGATGACACCAAGGACAACCGCTTCTTTGTTGGAATAGTTGAGTAAGTCCTGATATTCAGTGACATCTTTGAGGATGAATAAGCGTGGTTCTGATAAGTATTTAACGTCGAATTCTCTATTAGAGAATGCAATTCTGATGACTTTGTTAACTGGTGCATTTACCAAATCACCGAGGAGTGGCTGCCACTCAAAGACATTGGAGTCGACGATATCTAATCTGAGTTCTTTGAATAAGCTGTTTGTCCAGATGATTAAATTATTCTCATCGATTACGATCATACCGATCTTACCGAAGTCGTAAGCGTCTTCGATATCTCCGCCGATCAACTGAGCGGCATCTAAGTCATTCTTCTGTCTCGCTTTCTTTAATGCGGTGATTGAGAAATAGAACAACAAAGCATCAAACACGAAGAAGATGACTACGAGTAAGATAAATGCATAAAGGACCTTTGTGTCATCAAGACCAGTTCTAGCAACGAGGTCTGTGAAGAAATAAAGGACGGATGCGGTTATAACGAGGATTGCCTCGATTAGGAATATTACAAATGTAACGGTACGGAGTTTTGATAAAGTCTTATTCATAGTAGGTTAATTATAGACTCAGATACAAAGACTAT
>DCHU01000069.1 GCA_002314915.1 Caryophanales bacterium UBA1744 | reverse complement strand
GATAAACGGTGCTCGTTCTTCTGGACAATCTCAAAAGGACATTTCTCAATGTATTTGTTGTAATTATTTTTGTCTCTCATTTGGAGAACATAGACCTTATGTGTGCTTTCTCCAATATCTTCCGTTTTGAATGTGGAAACATGCTTTCCATCTTTGATGATGGAAATAACGTCACATGTAGCCTCGACTTCCGAGAAGATGTGGCTTGATAACAAGATTGTTTTGCCCCTCTTCTTCTCTTCTACGACGAACTTGATGAACACCTGCTGCATGATAGGGTCAAGACCGCTGGTAGGCTCATCAAGAACAAGGACGTCAGGGTCATTCATGAACGCTGCTACAACTGCCAATTTTCTCTTGTCTCCAAGGGACATGGATTTAACGTTTGGCGATGGGTCGAGTTTAAATAAGTTGATGAGGTATTTGAGTCTCTCGTCGTTTCTCTCGCTTCTCATATCCTGCATCATTCTCAAGAATTCCCATCCGGTTAATCCCTGAGGCAATGATGGTTCGCCTGGAAGGTATCCGACTTTGCCAAGTATTTCATCTGTGTGGCCGAATGTGTCGATGCCATGGATTTGGGTTACGCCTATCTGAGGTTTTGAGAATCCCATCAGGTGTCTAATTGTGGTGCTCTTGCCCGCGCCATTAGGTCCAAGGTATCCATAGCATTCACCCTTATGAACCTTGATGGAGACATCGAAAACGCCACGCTTTGAACCGTAGTCTTTGGTTAGGTGGTCAACGTTTATGATGACTTCACGGGCATCTAATGAATTGTCTATCTGATTCATTGTTACTTACCTTTTTCTTTTTCTAAACCAAGGTTTAGCGTGTGGAAGTCACGGAATTCGAATGGGTCGTTGAAAAAGCCGTCAAGATTTTCTGGCACCAAAACAGAATCTCCGGTTTCTGTTGCGTTAATGGATACAGAAGTAATCTTGTAGCCGTTATCAAATGGGGATGTGACGTTCTTGTCGATTGTGATTGTTGTGAGTGTGTTTCCAACATATTCGGTGAATGTGGATGCTAAGTCTCCATCTGTTTCGGAGAAGTAATAATAGTCGGAATCGATCTTGCCGATCGCGCCCAGCTCATTATCATGTTCGTCATAGACGAATGATCTAGCAAAGTCATATGCGAAGTTGTTATTCATCTGCTGGATTTCGCTGGAGATGATTTTCCCGTCCTGGTCTTTTTTGACCTCAGGATGCACTCCGAGTCTATTCTCTAGGAAGTTGGTTTCGTATTCTGCGTCGTCTTTTTTGGTTTGGTCAAAGCCAGGCATCTTGTAGGTTGCGAGTTTTCTAAAAGAAATGCTTGTGTAGTCAATCTCATATCCATACCAAACAAGCTGATAGCATAAGTCGTCAAAGGACACTGGAAGCATCAGGGTTGTGGTTTTGGAGTCGCAGTACACGGTGACCACTTTCTCAATCAAATCGGTTGGGATGCTGAGTTCTGTTTCGTCATCGATGATATCTGGATAATGCTCATGGTTGATCAATGCGCCGATATTGATTCTCGTTCCGTACTCTTTGTGCTTGTAGTTGGACACGGTGTAGTATCCCTCGATTCCTTGGCTGAGAATCTCGGAAACCCAAGAATCTGATTGTCCGGTTGTAACGGTGAGGACGAAAGTCTTTCCTCCCTCGACTCCAGCATATCTGTCCTCTTTGAACTGGATGCTCGCGTTCATGTTTGTTCCACCTTCTTTACCCATGCCGAAAGAATAGGTACCGTAGATATCGTTTCCTGAGCATGCGGCCAAACAGAAAGCAGGTATCATAACTAGCAATTTGTATTTCTTCATATAGTCACCTCGCTAATAAGTAATGATAACTAACCAATGTAAAAAATAATATTTTTATATTGAGTTATTGAACATTTTAATGAAAAGTGAAGAAAAAAGGACGATTTAATTCGTCCTTTTATGTGTGTGGGTGTTATTTCTTGATGATTGAAACTAATGTGTCGATGTCTTCTTCGTTCATACCTCCTTCCATCAAGTAATCTCTAGCAGCGCCTTCAAGTGTTGGCTTGTTTGATGAGAATAAGAGAGTGTTTTCTGGACCTCTGTCACCAAGATACGATCCGTCGTGTGTTGGAGTAAGGAAGTTAATGAAGTCTTTGAATCTTAATTCGACGATTGCATCGTATTTTGCTTTCTCGGTTTCCTTTGTGATTCCATAGTAATTACCATAGGTAATCATGTAATCGTTCTCTAATTCTTCATATTCTGCACCAGTCAATGCTTCGAGTAAGTAACAGACGAAGCCTGTTCTATCCTTTCCTTCGGTGCAGTGAATGTAGCACTTACCTTCATGCTTAACGTATTCTGTAAGTCCTCTTGCAAGCTTTTCCTGGAATGCTGGAGCTGTGTAGTCAGCACCCATATCGAGCAATGCGACTTTTCCGTTGTTGATGAGGTTTGATGCATATTCAGAATTGAAGTCTGCTTTTGATCTATATGACTCAACTTCTTCTTCGCTGTCTGCGAGGTCGAGGACGAAGTCCACTCCTGCTTTTTCGATGAGAGAATTTGATGTGGATGCTCTGTTGTGCTGATTGTCGACTGGGGATGCTCCTCTGTAGAAGATGTCGTCGTTCATTGTTGAGACTTCCATAGCTCTGAAGTTGGAGAATTCCTCGTCTGTTGTATATGTCTTTCTATCATCTGAATACTTCATTGAGAATGTTTCCTGCTCAACTAAGTACTTACCCTTTTCGTTTAAGGTGATCTTCATTGTGTCATTCTCACCTAACTCAAGGTTCTGATAGCAGTTTGCTTTGTTGTTTGTAGCGAAGTCGATGTGTGGGTATCCCTGATATCCCACGATTAATGGTTCACCAACTTTTACATAGTAACCATCGTAGAATGGGACGTCTTCGAATGTGTATCCTGATGAGAATTCGACTGTGACGCTATCACCGAACTCAAATCCTTTGTTCATGAACTCTTCGATTGTGAGTTCACCGTAGACTGAGTCGAATTTTGTTTCGTGGATAACAGACATTTCGCCTGTTGTGATGATTGGGTTTTCCTTGTTCTGTTCCTTATTGCCGCAGCCTGTGAGTGTTAACAAGGCGGCTGCGATTGTAATTATCATTTTGTTCTTCATAACCTTACTCCTTTTGATAATTGGCAATAGTTATGCCATTGCGTATGGATCGCTGATTGATGATCCAGAGAATGCTTCCTCAATTGATCTGATGATTTTTGCTAAGAAGCTTTCGTGTGGCTTTTTCTCAAGAGTTTCAACTTCTGTGAGTTCTTCTCTTGCTGCCATTCTTTCTTCTCTAATTTCCTTTAATGTATTTAATGTGTTATTCATTTTTCCTGTCCTCCTGTTTGATGACACCGATATGATGAACCCTTATATGTCTTCCAACAGCGTCCGTTTGCATAGAAAAATAGGTAATCTTTTTAGAACAAAAACGTTCTTTTAAAGGAAATATTAGATTTTTATGTATAAAATACATAATTATTAGAGAACAATTGTTCTTTTATGATATTTAAATGTTTTGTTTTTTATTTAATTTGCATCTATTGTCCGCAAATAATGACGGAAAATCAGCAAATACTGAGCATACGCAAGCGAGCATACCCGCTTTTCCTTATATTTGTCTCATCAACACAGGAGACCAAACATGAAAAAGAAAATATGGGTTGGCCTAACAGCGACACTAGCCTTATTGACTGGCGTTGGAGCAGCATGCACTTCCGCCCTCTTCTATGCGAGCGGTTATGTAAACGCAGCTTTAGGACTAACGGGAACCTCAAACACTCCATCCACCGGTGACTCGGTATATTTCAAATCGAATTACGGCGAGATGAACACAACCAATTGCGAGAAGCTTATTGAAGATGAGAAAGCTCATTGCATCAAGACCGCTGAAGAAGGCGCCGTTTTGCTAAGAAACGAGAATAACACACTCCCACTATCAGCAAACGAAAGAGGAATAACATTCTTCGGAAACTCAGTAAAGGATCCGGTTTATAGAACAAATGCAGGTCAGGCCGCTTATAACGGAAAGGTTGGCGGATCGCTCTATGACTCGTTCAAGGGTGCGGGATTCAATATCAATGAGACGATGTGGAACGCCTATCAGAACTCGAATGTCAGTCGTGTGGTTTCAAAGAAAACCGGTGAGAGCTCAATCGGAGAGGTCCCAGTCTCTTTCTACACAAATGAACTTAAAAGTTCATGGAAGAATCAGTTTAATGATGTCGCCGTAGTTTTATTAACTAGATACGCCGGCGAAGGATATGGCCTTGACATCGTTGGCGACGCGGATGGTCTCCCATCATTGAAGCTTCATCAGCAGGAGAAAGATTTGCTCCTCATGATCAAAGAGCAGGGATTCAAAAAGACCGTCGTTATCATCAATTCCCCATTCGCAATGGATGCGAAATGGATTGAGGACTCTGATTTTGGTGTAGACGCGTGTATTGCAATTGGCGCAACAGGAAACTACGGTTTCATTGGCGTTGCTAACTTACTAACAGGTAAAGCGGATTTCTCAGGAAGATTATCCGATACATGGGCAACCGATTCTCTTTCTTCTCCAGCAAATCAAAATTTTGGCGATTATAAATACACGAACGTCAGCGGATTACACAGCGCGCCATACGTTGTTTACGCAGAAGGCATTTATGTTGGTTACAAATACTACGAGACCAGATACATGGATCAGGTCCTCAATAGAAATAACGCAAAAGGGAACTATGGATGCTTTGCATCAGGTACCTCTTGGGATTATTCAAAAGAGATGGCATTCACATTTGGATACGGTCTCTCATACTCCAACTTCAGCCAGACAATCAAATCGCTTAAATGGAGCGATCACAAGGTTGTCGCAGAGGTTGAAGTAACCAATAACGGCGCAGCAACTTACAGCGGCAAATCATCATCCGTTGTTCAACTCTACGCTCAGCTTCCATACGAATCAGGCATGGCAGAAAAATCAGCCATCCAATTAATTGGTTATGGAAGAACATCTGAGCTCGCAACAGGAGAAAAAGAAACAGTCACAATCACAGTCGATGATTATGATTTCGCTACATATGACATGGCTGCCACCAACGGCGGAGACACAAGCAAAAAAGGCTGCTACACATTCGATATCGGCAAATACAGTTTCGCGATTGGAAATGACGCTCACGATGCATTAAACAACATTCTTGCAAAGCAGTCAGTAACCGGCTTATTCGATAAGAACGGAAACTCTGTAACTGGCGAAGCAACTAAAGTTGAAGTTATCAATTTAGATGAATATGACAACAAAACATACGCAAAGAACAGAACGACCGGTGAACTCGTTTATAACCAGATGGATAACGCAGATCTCAATTACTACGGAGACGACCTAGTTACATATCTTACTAGAGACGATTGGTCAACATTCCCTGCCTCGATGACAGGATTAACCGCAACGGATGCGATGATCAAAGACCTTGGCGGTGAGTACTACGTAACAGATTCTTCAATCGCTATCTCTGACGTTAAATACGGCGTTGAATCAGACATCAAGCTCGTCGAGATGAGAGAGGTTGAATATGACGACCCAAAATGGGATGCATTCATCGAGCAATTAACATTAGCAAATCTCGTCGGAATTATCGGAGATGACAGAGGATCTGTTTCAATTCCTGAAGTTGGCAAACCTCAGACCGCCGTCACAAACGGTCCTAACGGCGTCGCAGGCAACTACGCAAACGGCGGAACTGGTGCGCCTTGCACCCTCTACCCTGACCAGCCAACCTTATGCAACACATTCGACGATGAGTTGGTCAAGGAGAGAGGAATCTTTTATGGCGAAGATATGCTCTATGCCGGATATTCGTGGATTTTCGGTCCAGGAAACAATATGCACAGGTCAGCATACTGTGGTCGTAACTCTGAATACTATTCAGAAGACCCAGTTGTCGCTTATCACATGTCAACAATCCAGTGTGTTGAATTAACCAAGAAAGGAATCATAACCGGATGCAAACACTTCGCATTCAATGATATGGAAACGAATAGACACGGCGTTTCAACATTCTTGAACGAGCAGGCAGCTAGACAGGTTTATCTAAAAGCGTTTGAAGGCGCGTTGACCGATGGAGCGGGACTCGGCGTCATGTCATCATTCAATAGAGTCGGATGCGTAGCATCACCATCTTACGCACCACTTCAAAATGAAATTCTTAGAAGAGAATGGGGATTCAAAGGCGTTAATATCACAGACTCCGCAAAGGATGCTTCAGACTACTTTAAGTTAAGAGAATGTTTAACGGCAGGAACGGACTTGTTCCTTTCAGACACAACAAGACGTTCTGAGCTTCAAAAGGCAATCTCCACCAACAGAGATGGATATCTCTTCAAAACAGCCCAGAACTGCAACAAACACTTCTACTATGCGTTATCAAGATCGATTTCTATGAACGGTCTTTCAAGAGACACGGTAATCGAAAAGACAGTCTATTGGTGGCAGCCAACGACAATTACCTTGTGCTCGGTTTTAGGCGCTGCAACTCTTGCAGCATTTGGCATGGCTCTGTATCTCACACTCAAGAAGGAGGTAGCCTAATGTTTAAGAATCTATTTAAAAATAGAGGTATCGGTTTTTACCTCTCGTTAGCATGTTCAGCATTATCTCTTGTCGGGGCTATATTATTCATTGCATTAGACGGTTCAGATAAGACATTCTCATTGATTGGTTTCTTGTTAGCCATCGCAGCAGGACTCGGTTTTGTTCTTGTCTTATTGGTGAAGAATGATTTGTGCGCACTCCTTCCAGCCGTTTTATCAATCGGGGCATTCGCTTTCACAACTAGGGCTATGCTCCCTTCATTATCCGACAAATGGAACCACGTCAACTTCATCGGAGGCAACGCATATATGGGCTTAGCCTTCGCGATAGTGTTCTTAATTTCATCATTAATCGGCTTGGCGTCTTGTTACGCAGGCCAACAATAATAAAGGAGGGGTCATGGAAAAGAAACAGAAACTCGTTTTAGGCCTTTGGGCCGGAGTCAGCGCAGTAATAATCGGCGCACTCACCGCAGGAAACATCTACGCCGCCTCCTGGAATCAAATCCTTGGTGAGCATTTCGGATTCGTCGGAGAATCAACATCCGGAACCGGAGAGAAGAAGTTTGTCAGTGAATATTCTTCTAAAGAAGAAGTTGTTGCAGCCATTGCGGAATACAACAAACAGGCAACAGGAGAGGGAACCGTTCTTATTCGTAATGAGAATAATGCGCTCCCTTTATCGGAAGGTAACAATGTTTCGGTATTCGGCGTTACATCAGCAACATGGTTTGAGTTAGATAGATTATCGGATAGAAAAGCCGCTCCGATGTCTGCGCAGTTGAAAAACAATGGTGTTAACCTCAACAAGGATTTGTCCACCTTCTACAAAACAAGCTCTCATTTCAACTGGGGTGACGGCGATCCAAAAGGCGATGGAGATGGAGAAGGAAACTGGAAAATCGATGAGATTCCTTATTCTGAATACACAACAGACGTAAAGAATTCTTATAAGAATTACAACGACGCCGCAATCATCGTTATCTCAAGAAGCTGCGGCGAAGGTGCAGACCTTCCTAGAGCAACTGATAGATGGGGCGGATCAAAAGATAAACATTACCTCGAGTTATCAGCCGAAGAAGAACAGTTATTCCAGGCCGTTAAAGACGAGGATTTCAAAAAGAGAATCGTAGTCGTTCACACAGATAACGCATATCAGTTGGATTTCATTCAAAAATACAACATAGACGCGGTCGTGTGGGCCGCTGGAACGGGTGTTGAAGGCGGCACTGCTGTCGGCGATATACTTACCGGCAAGATCAACCCTTCCGGAAGAACCGTAGACACGTTCCTCTATGACAACCTATCATCTCCGACAATGCAGAATTTCGGAGATTTCAGATTTGCGGACAGCATTGGAAATCTAACAGGTTTAACTTATGTTAACTGTGCAGAAGGCATCTATGTTGGATATAAATATTTCGAGACAAGATACGAAGACGTTTTAACACATCGTGGCGGTGTCGGTTCATTCGATTACGACTCACTCGTTGCCGCACCAATGGGATTTGGTCTCAGCTATACGACATTTGATTGGAGTGATTATTCATGCACATACAACGAAGCATCTGATCAGTTCGATATCAGCGTAAAAGTAAAGAATTCTGGTTCAAAATACGCCGGAAAAGATGTTGTCGAGATTTATTCTCAAAGCGAATACACAACTTACGATGAGGATAATGGAATAGAAAAGGCTTCTGTTAACCTAGTCGGTTTCGCAAAGACCGAATTACTCAACCCTGGAGACAGCGAGACCGTTGAAATCAAAGTCAACAGAAGCGAACTAGCATCATACGATTCAACAAAAGGAAAATTCCTTCTTGAGAAGGGTAACAACTACATCGCTGCAGGACGAGACGCTCACGATGCATTGAACAACATCCTCACAGAAAGAGGAGTTATCACAACCGGTTCAGCGAACATGGTCAACAAATACGTTGTAAGTGCTGATGATTTTGAAACATATTCGGAAGGCGTCAGTAACAAGTTCAGCGACTGCACGTTAGAGGATGCTACATATCTTTCTAGAAGCAATTGGTCAGTCATGGACGTGGAGGGACCAGAGACTTGGGTTTCAGGGGTCAAAACAGGACTCACCTACGCCGATGGAATGAAGACCGGAATCTCCAACACCACAAACGGAGATAAAGAGGTTAACTTCAAGAAAACAAGCGATGCAAGAATCGCAAAGATGAAAGCAACCGGATGGGCGGCATCAGGTAACCCACACGATCCAAATGACAAAACCCAGTATCCAGATGTCGTCTTTGGCGCCTCAAATGACGCCGTGTTAGCGGATGTCATCGGCAAAGACTTCAATGACGAGAAGTGGGATGAGGTTTTGGATAACGTAACCTTAGAACACGCAAGAAGCATCTATGAATACGGTTGCTACAACATCCCTGAAATGTCAGAGGTTGTTAAGCCATCACTCCACGCAGCGGATGGTCCTGAAGGCGTTGGACAAAAGAATGGATGCGCCCAGGTAATGATTGCTGCAACATATAATGTTGATTTAATGGAAAGATATGGCGTTCTTCAAGGTGAATACGGACTCAATAGTTCCACTCAAGGATGGTATGCCCCAGGCATGAACCTCCACCGCTCACCATTCTCTGGCAGAAACTACGAATACTCATCCGAAGACCCATATATGACTGGCGTCATGGGAAGATTGATCATCAAAGGCGCGGCTTCAAAAGGCTTGGCTTGCGTTGCAAAACACATGGCATTAAACGGCCAGGAAACAAATAGACAAGCAAACGGCGCAGTTGGTACATACGCAACAGAACAGTGTATGAGAGAAACCTATCTCAAGGCGTTCAAGATGATCATCGATGACGGAAATACCTATGGTATCATGCAGGCCATGAATAGAATCGGCGACATCAGAGCCAGATCAAGCTATGCACTCAACACAAAACTCGTGAGAGGAGAATGGGGATATGAAGGTTATCTCTTAACCGACTTCAACTACATCCCTGTTACTGATGAGGTTCTTGCCTGTTTATCGGGCGGATGCAATGCTCAGCTGTATAACGGCAACAAGCTTGCTGATGCTGATTTAAATTTAAATGGCGTCAGATATCGCTTAAGAGAGGGCGCTCACTACATCCTCAACTATCAGTTGCACTCAAGCACAATGGATGGATTCACAAGAGATTCCACATATAACTCAGGCGTACCGGTGTATGTCTTGATGTTGATTGGCGTCGATACAGTTGTCCTTGCGGTGCTCGTCTTAGGATTCTTATTAAAGGTGAAGAACTACTCATTGATCAACAGCGGTTGCATAGACGCAGGCGCGTTGAAGACAAACAAGATCTTAAACATTGTTTACTGGTCTGTAGTAGGCGCGTTGATACTAACTGTCGTGATAGTGTTCTTCTCTTGGGGGTTACCACTACTTAAACAAGCGTTCGAGATTCAATAAACAAGAGACTGGGTTAACCAAATCCGGTCTTTTTTATGCCTTTTTGTGGAGATATTCCTTAGAAAAATAGCAAACTCATCGTTTAAAAGAGCAATTAACTGTTTTATAAATTAGACAAGATGAAAAAGAGAAAAGCCCTCATTTCAACTCTGATATTGGTTGGCCTTATGGGTCTTTCTTCATGTGGAAACAATAAGGAAAAGAGCGATGCATCTTCTATAGAAGAATCATCATCGACATCGCATGAAAGTGTCGCTACTTCTTCAGAAGAAGATAGTCAGGTTAGCTCTCAGGAGCAGATAAGCAGTTCAATAAGCACCGAGAGTGAGACGCCTCCCGTTA
>DCHU01000051.1:5913-54202 GCA_002314915.1 Caryophanales bacterium UBA1744 | reverse complement strand
TTATTTATTAATAGTATGCTGGCCAAGGAACAACTCTCAGCAAGACCATGTAGACTGATAATCCTACAATCAAGGAGACCATCATGTTCTTCTTCCAAATGTGTACCAACGCTGTAGCGGTAACCCCGATTAACATAGGAACTACAGAACCGGCGAAATGCCAATCGGTGTCTTTTACACAGTACATCAGGAGTATAGGAATCATTGCGTACGGCAGGACTCTACCGAGATAATCTAACCATTTTGGCATCTTTCCATTTCTAAAAAGCACCAAAGGAGACAGCCTTAAAGCAATGACGACAGCCGACATGATAAGGATGGCCAACACTACATAAAGTCCCTTATTCATAAGTGGTCTCCTTTCTGCCTTCGATCCTTTTTCTAAAAATGAAAATCAAGACTATCGATGACGCGATAGCGGGGAATATGAAATTTGACTTGAAGATAAGGTAAGAGATTATCGAACACAACGATCCTATTACCGTTACCGTGCGAGGGTTGTCTTTGTTTCTTATCTGATCCACAAGCACTATTACGAAAAGAGCGGTCATGACAAACTCAATGCCCGTGAAATCTATAGGGAAAGAGCCTAGAAGGGCCCCAAGAGTGGATCCTATGACCCAATATGCCCAATTGAGAACGACAAGCCACAAATCATGCTTTTTCGTGTTTTCGCGGGATGGAAGTGAATTAGCGACGAGAATCGAGTATGTTTCGTCTGGTAGGCCCAAATAGAAAACGGCCTTCTCATACCATTTCCAATCCGCGGTGTGTTGAATGAATGATAAACCATAAAACGCATATCTTATATTTATAAGAACAGACATGAGAAATATCGTTAGGAGAGACGCTGTTTGGGAAATTAAATCCGCGAGAACATACTCACCGGCTCCAGCAAATATCAAAATGCTTGAGAAAGTGGAATATAAGAAGTGGTATCCATTAGATGCCATTATTACACCAAAACCCGCTCCCAGGAATATGTATTCTACGAATACCGGTATGCTACGTTTGAATGCCAACTTAAAATCTTTCATTTTGTTATGTTGAATTGTAAGCGTTGGTTTTAAAAAGTCAAAAAGAAAACCCTCTCATAGGGAGAAGGCTTGCTTATTTGATGTAATTCCTTTGGAGATAGTCCCTGTCGTGGAGTTTTGCGTATCCAACCTGATAGTCCGGTTCAGCGCCAGCGTTGGTGTTCACCCATTTACCATCTTTCTCAACGCACATCTCGTATCTGCCTGAGATTTGGTATAAGCATCCATTCGCGGATGTCCTCATGAGAACGCAGTTGGAACCTCCTCCTGAATTCTGTCCGAGAATCGTGACTTTGCCTGAGTTTCTCAACTGACATGCGGTGTAGTTTCCGCCTGAGAATGTTCCAGCGCCTTCTAATAAATAGAGGTTGTAGTTGGAAACATTGTCATCGTCATCGTATTTTTCGTCGAAGTTTACGTCTGCAACATAGTTGACTAACGCTTTTGAACCTGAGATTGGATCTTTGACTGCGACTGGACAGCTTCCGAGCATCCAAGAGATGACGAATACGAATGAATCGAATTCTCCGCCGCCGTTGCAAGACATGTCGAGAACAACGTTCTTAATAGGGGAGTTTGCTCTCTTAATCTGCTTATTCGCGTATGAGATTAACTGGATTGTTGACGCATCGCTGTTTGTTGTCTTTGCACCCAATGAATAACAATCCTGATTGTTGAAATGGAATGTATCGAATGAGATATAGGCGGTGTCGCCGTTTTCCATGTATGGTTTGAAGTCGGAGATGTAATTGGCTCTATAGTATTGTGACACATAGAGTTCGTTTGATAAGTCCATGACTTTTGAGCCGTATCCGAACTGCGTCATGGCGTATCCACCATAAGGTGAAGATAAATGGAATGACGAGTGGCCATCGTTCATAAGCTTATCGGTCACTTTGTTCAATGCGTTTGAGAATACTCTAGGATTCGTGTTCGTGAGTTCTTTTTTGAGGTCGTTCTTTTCCACCCAGTTATCAAATCCATTGGTACAACCGAACAAATAACCAAGTCCATATGACATATCCATGGATAAGCACAAACAGTTGTAGTTGAATTCAGCGAAAGCTTTAGAGTACGTGTCGCATTTGACTTCAGCCATGAATTTGCCGAGCTCAGTCAAAGCGCCTCTATCATCCTCGATCTGCGCCGTGTCATAGATGTAGAAGACACCTCTTGGATCTGCATAAGCAGATGTGTTTCCGCTCATGAAGAACATTTCGCATAAAGTGTTATATGGGAGGAAGAACTGCAATCTGTCTTCTTCTTCGTCGAAATACTGATAGAGTTTCAATTCATAATCATCTAGGTCAAAAGTCTCTTTGTTTCCGCCGATATACTGCTCGTCCTCGATCCATAAGTAATGGGCATTTGTTTCTCTAGAAGCAAGCGCCGAAATTGACAAAGGGTTGGTTGTATCCTCTCCGTTGATTGTTGATAAGAAATCGGTAAATGTGATCGAGTTCTTATCTACGTCAAATATTATTTCGCTTCCCTCTCCGTAGAGAACGAGTTTTCCGTCATTTTCGTTCGTGTCGTAAATGTTGACTGGCAAATCGAAATCCTTTGCGAACGTCAAGAATTCGACGATGTCAGCAAATACCATGTTCTCATCCTGATCATTGATGGTGTACATGTTAAGTTTGTATTCTTTGCGGCCATCCATCGCAGGGGTCTTTGATGAACCGTTTAAGCCGTAGAGTCTGCCCTCTTCAACATCTAATGATTTGACATTGTTGTAGCAGTAGAGGGAAGTACATTTGCGTTTGCGACCACCTTGCTGTGCGCAAGCGGTAAGCGCAATGATTCCTAATATCGATAATGCAATAAATCTCTTTTTCATAAAACGTAGTTGTTATTATAAGACCTTATTCTTGAATAAGTACCACAAAAGACGATTGTCGACAAAATAGTGAAAGAAAAACGCCCTCATAGAGGACGTATTTTCCGAAAGTGTATCTTAATTAGCGTCTCTTTCTGGATTCATTCTCTTCAGTGATGAGAGCGATGAATTCGTCGAGAGTGACTGTGACCTGTGCCTGTGAACCGAAGATGCGGTATGTGACGGTTCTGTTCTCGAGTTCCTTGTCGCCTAAAACGAGTGTATAAGGAATCTTCTTGATCTGTGACTGTCTCATTCTGTAACCAAGTTTCTCGTTTGTGAGATCAACAGTTGCACGGATGTCATTCTCCTTAAGGAGCTTTGTGACTTCCTTAGCGTATTCGCCCTGGACGTCGGCCTTAACTGGAATGACGTTGCACTGAGTTGGTGCTAACCATGTTGGTAAGTTGCCCTTTGTCTCTTCAAGCAAGAATGCGACGAATCTGTCGAGGGAACCAAGGATAGCTCTATGGACAACGACTGGACGTGCCTTCTGGCCGTTCTCGTCGATGTATGTTAATTCGAATCTTTCTGGTAACTGATAGTCTAACTGGATTGTTGAGAGTGTGACGTCATGTCCGATAGCGGACTTAACCTGGACATCGAGTTTAGGACCGTAGAATGCAGCCTCGCCCTTTGCCTCATAGTATTCAACACCAAGTTCTTTAAGAACTTCTCTTAACTCTCTTTCTGACTTTTCCCAGAGATCATCGTTTCCAAAGTACTTTTCAACATCGTCAGGATCTCTTAATGAGAGTCTGAACTGATAGTTCTCGAATCCGAAGTCTTTGTAGACATCAAGGATTAACTGAGCGACTTCTTTGAAGACTGAACCGATCTGGCTTGGACGGCAGAAGATGTGGGAGTCGTTCTGGTAGAAGCATCTTGTTCTCTCGATACCGGTAAGTGCGCCTGAAGCCTCCCATCTGAAGTCGTTTGCGATTTCAGCGATTCTTAATGGGAGTTCTCTATAAGAGTGGAGCTCTGAACGATACATGACCATGTGGTGTGGGCAGTTCATTGGACGTAAGACGAATTCTTCATCATCCATCTTCATTGCAGGGAACATATCGTCCTTGTAGTGTGCCCAGTGGCCAGATGTCTTATATAAGTTAACGTTGCCGAGAGCTGGAGTTAAGACGTGCTCATAGCCGAGTGCGATTTCCTTATCCATGATGTAGTCGGATAAGAGTCTTCTCACTGTGAATCCGTTTGGAAGCCACATTGGAAGTCCGCGTCCGATGAGGTCGTCGAACATGAAGATGCCCATGTCTTTTCCAAGCTTTCTGTGGTCTCTCTGCTTTCTATCTTCAAGAAGTGCTAAGTAAGCGTCTAATTCTTCCTTAGATCCCCAAGATGTACCATAAATTCTTGTTAAAACCTTATTGTCTGAGTTGCCTCTCCAATATGCGCCAGCGAGGGATAAGATCTTGAAGTTCTTGATCATTCCTGTTGATGGGATATGTGGTCCTTTGCAGAGGTCTGTGAAGTCGCCCTGCTTATATAAGGAGATGCCTTCTGCTGCGTGCTCTCTGATGAGTTCACACTTGTATTCGTTGTCCTTGAATAACTCTAAAGCCTCTTCAGCTGGAACTTCTAATCTCTCGTATTTGATTTCCTGCTTAGCGAGTTTCTTCATCTCAAGCTCGATCTTGCCAAAGTCAGCTTCTGTTAAGGTATCTTCTCCGAAATCGACGTCATAGTAATAACCTTCTTCGATTTCTGGTCCGAATCCGAACTTAGCGTTTGGCCAGATGTGCTTGATAGCCTGCGCCATTAAGTGAGATGTTGAGTGGTTGAGCATTGCAAAACCATCCTTTGAATCTGTCGTGACAAAGGAAATTGCATCACCATCGTTGATGATGTCTTTCATCTCATGAATCTTCTCTCCAACCTTGAATGCGACTGTCTTGTTCTTGATTTCTGGGTTGAGAGCTTTGACTGCTACGAAGCCGTTAGCGCCATCTGCTAATTCGACTTCCTTTTCTAAATAGATAACCTTCATTTGTTATCCTCCCTTTCCGGGGCCCTGAGAAAAAATAAAAACGCCCCTCAAAACTAAGGACGCTTCCGCGTGGTACCACCTTGTTTCGTGAAGAACTTAACCCATCTTCACGCTCTCTTGACTCTTAACGCGATGTCCATACGCCTAACTTATTTCGCTAGGAGCTCGGGAGTGGTAGTCCTTATATCTATAGATATTTGACCTTGTCTCCGTCTTTGCAACAATAATTCTAGTTTCTTAATGGATAGTTGCAAGTAAAAACATATAAATATAAAGAAAAGAGACAGTTTTGAGGCTGTCCCAAATCTTCTTGAACTGTTTGATGCATACCGTGCAGCACCAAGGGCATAAAGGCACCCACCCTTTGCCAAGGGCTGAAAGGTGAACTATCATTCCTTTGGTTTAGGAAATGAGAAGTTCAATACTTCTCTTTTCTTTTCCAAATTCAACTAGTATCAAGAGTAGTAGAATCATCAAAAAGATGGTTTCTTCCACATTTTCCGTTCCGCCCTTCATGGTATGAAAGGGTGACTAATACCTACCGGTATTATCGAACTTTTCCCATCAAGTTTATCTAAAAAGAAATAGACCCTGGGTATGATTTCTGTTTTATTCTGGTTGAATTAGGTTGAAGTTGGCTATCAACTCGTCAATCGCTTCTTGTGGAAGATCGGCCTTTGCTGCATAACTTGGGTAATCTTTGATGACATTGTAGACTTTATTGATAATTTTATTGATCTTAGATTTCTTTATATCCATTTTTGCGCCGCATTCTAAAATGTCATGATAGGTGATGTTTTTACCTTTTCCATTCACCAACATTTGGTGCTCGCCTGTCCAATATCCTGTAGGATCGTATGAATAACTCATGTCATATGCTGGGGATAAAGACCATGTTCCATCCCTGTCCATCAAGAACGATATGTTCTTTACGTGGTCATCCTGGTTTCTTGCCATGATGTTAAATACCATTCTTGTGAATAACTGCTCTACCTCATCCTGACCTAAACCGATGCGTTTCATCGTTTGACAAGTTTGCTCGTATGAGTACGACTGCCTTACATCGAACCTGACATGGTCCATCGCACACAATGATTGCATATGAATCTTTCGCATTTTTCCGTTTTCAACATACCTGTCAAATCTCTTTGTCAAGAAATGATATTTGCCATCTTCCTTCAATAATCTGGTTTCAGACATATGAATGCCGCAATCAAGACACATCAGGTAGTATGAGTATTCGATCCTTGTGCTGTAAATGGAATCTGCTTTGTCCTTGTCTTTGTTATTGTCGATCCCGTCAAATTTTAGTAGGTAGTATTCGTAGCCTTCACCCGCATCAACCTGACCAGTTTTGAAACGCTTCTCTTTATCGCTATATGCAACAATGGCTTTTGCTCTTGCTCCGCCTGCTGAAGTGCCGACTTTAATAAGAGCGTTGACGGTAGAAACATCGCCCTCGATCTTCCTTTTGTTAACAACGTCGTTCGCAAGCTGCACCAATTTATCGATTTGCACGTTTGTTGCCGTGTTTCTTACATTGGTTTTTGCGGGTTCAAATTCCAATGCTCCCATACCGCGCTTTCCAACATAACACAGTCTTTCGGCAATCGAAAAGCTTTTCACGTCTCTTCCTTGAGACACCAACCAATCCTCAATGATTTTGTTGCCGTATGTATCAGGAAGTGAATCGGCCAACAAACCCGGAAGACCAAAGAACGGCCTATAACTTAGCTCAGGAAATGAATACGATATGTTGGATAAAGGCATACGCAAAGGTGATATTTGGATTTGGCTTTGAACAAATTCTTTTTCATAAGTGAAATAGCACTGGTTATCAATTTCCTCTAACGTTCCAATAACCCTGCCATAGAGCTTTACTTTCACAATCATTTATTATTCCTCCCATTTCCAAGTAGAAACACGCTTAGGAGCCTTATATCTTTTTTTAGGAGTAATTTGTTTTACCGTAACTACCTCAGACGTATCTGGAACAATGGAGTTTAGAGAGTTCTCAAGATTTAAGGTCTTTAAGATGCGGACGAGACTCTCCACGCTGGAATTTTTACCATTCTCTATTGCAGTGATGGTTCTTAATGAAACGCCTGATTTTGTGGCAAGATCGCACTGTGTCATATTCATTTTGACTCTATATTCTTGAATTCTTTTTCCAAGTTCTCTGAGTATCAAATCCAAACTATCATAAACGCTTATTCTCATAGTAACTCCTGATATATCCTTATATAAATTATACATAAACAGCAATATAATGCTTGTTATCACAGCATTCTTAACACAAATAGCAATATATCGCTTGTTGCATATATTAAACTACAAATACTAATAATAAGCAATATTCTGCTTGTTAAAATGACAAATAAAATATAATAAGCAATATATTGCGTAATATGCTATATTTGCATAAAAAAAGACCTCTAAAGGTCTATTTTTATTTACTTAAGTCCGATTCTTTGGAAACCGTATACAGCTGCGCCGAGCAATCCAGCCATCTGTCCGCATCCAGCCATCTGGAGGTTTGCGAGTGGAGTTGCACCCTGGAGGTCATTGAAGAAGATGTGAGCGCTCTTCATGACGCCGCCTGTTAAGGTGAATACCTCTGGCTCATATAATGACTGAATCATGTTGAACCAGTTGGAGAGGATTGAGATCCAATCGCTATAGATTCTGAGAGCTAAGCTATTTTTGTTCTCGACCATCTCGAAGAACTCTCTTGCGTTAGCAACATATAAACCATTTAAGTCACAAAGTCTTGTGAGGCCTGTTCCAGATGCTACATGTTCGAACTCAAGAATCTTACCTTTGTAATTGATGAGTGTGTGACCTGCTTCGTTAGATGAATTCTTTAACTTTCCATCTACGCAGAGGGCGCCGCCAACACCTGTTGAGATTGTGGTGAAATAAACTTTCTTGAACTTGCTCCATTCTCCGACATTTGCTTCAGCAAGTGCTGCAGCCTGGGCATCGTTGATCGCAAAGACTGGGAGATTGAATTCCTTACCCATGATTTCTGAGAAAGGAACGTTTGTGACATGGACATTAGGGAGGGTATCGATATATCCGGATTCTCTAACTCTTCCAGGTACGCCTGCGGAAATCGCAACTATATCTGTATAGTCGGTAATCGCGTCTCTAACGACCTTAATGACATTGGCAAGGAATTTCTCCGTTGAACCAATGACCGTGTCGTAGATGAGAGTTTTCTCAACTTCGAAGTTCTCATTAATAAGAGATACTCTGGTGTTTGTGCCACCGATGTCTAAACTGATGATTTTCTTCATAATTAGTCTATATCCTCAACTTTGTTGACGTTAACGATTCTAAGGAAGTTTGTGACGCCTGCGCCTGTAGGTAATCCTCCTGCGATGACGATTGGGTCACCGGCTTTCAAACCGATGTCTCTAGCGATCTTAAGAGCAAGGACTTCCATCTCCTCTGTGAAGTCTGGCATCGTTGTTCTTAATAAAACCGAATAGACTCCCCACATGAATGCGCCCTTAAGAGCTGTCTTCCTATTGTTCGTTACCTGAATTATAGGACAGATTGGTCTTGATTTGGACATTCTGCGTGACGAATTGCCGTAATGTGTGAAATTTACAATCAATTTCGCTCCCAAAACGAGTGCTGTATTGGCAACAGCATTTGCGATTGCGTCATTTGTATCTTTTTCAGAAGTCTCAAAAGCTTCTCTTGTGAGTTCCTGATATGGGAGTTCTTTTTCGATTGCGCTTGAGATTGCTGCCTGCATAGAAACGGCTTCAACTGGATACTGTCCTGATGCCGATTCTCCAGAAAGCATGACGCAGTCTGCTGATTCTGAAATTGCTGTTGCAACGTCACTGACCTCAGCTCTAGTTGGCCTTGGGTGAGTGGTCATTGATTCAAGCATCTGAGTTGCGATGATACATGGTTTTCCAGCTTTACGGCAGAGGTCTGCAATCTTTCTCTGTACGAGTGGAACATCCTGAGGAGCAATTTCATCTCCAAGGTCACCACGAGCGACCATTACGCCGTCAGCGACAGCGACGATTGCTTCGATTTTATCAACGCCTTCCTGGTTCTCTATTTTTGCGAAGACTGGCATGTCTGGTTTTCCATATTTTGCCAGTACAGCCTTCATATCCATAATGTCTTCTGGTCTTCTGACGAATGAAGCAAAGATGCAATCGACATCCTGTTCACAACCGAACTTCAAGTCGGATTCGTCATTAGCAGAAATGAAAGGCAATGAGAGTCTCGACATTGGAGCATTCATACCTTTCTGATTTTTTATGTAGTGGTTGTTTAAAGCCTTAACGATGATTTCTTCTTTTTCTTCATCCTTGCCAATGACTTCAAGTGTGAGATTTCCATCATCAACTAAGATGTGGTCACCTAGAGTGACATCATCGTATAGACCAGAGAATGAACAAGTCCATCTCTCAGCGGTTCCTAAGACTTTTTCTTTGGTGATTCTCATGACCTGTCCCTTGGTGACTTCGACCTTTCCGTTCTCCATCATTCCGGTTCTCATCTCAGGTCCTTTTGTATCCAACGCGACTGGGATATAGATTTTGTATTGCTTTTCAAAATCACGAGCAATCTGCATCTTTTGCAATTGTTCCTCGTGCGTGCCATGAGAAAAATTGAGTCTCATGACATTCATTCCTGCATCATAGAGTTTCTTAACCATTTCTGGTGTATCAGAAGCCGGACCAATGGTGCAGATGATTTTTGTTTTCTTAGAAATATTTAAATTCATTTTAATTATAAAATGTCTGCTAATCTAGCGGTGTCTGGATCTGTGACTCTCTGCATAGCAAGAGCTTCATAGATATCATAGTCAACGATGACGTTGTTCTTGATGCCAACGCAACGTCCGCCTTTACCTTCGAGTAATAACTCGACAGCTCTGACACCCATTCTTGAAGCTAGGATTCTATCGAATGATGTTGGTGATCCGCCTCTCTGGATGTGGCCGAGGACTGATTTTCTTGTGTCATAGCCTGTTTCCTTAGCGATTCTTGCTGTGAGTCCATCAACGTCAAAGTATTTCTCTGAGATCATGACGATAGCATATCCTTCTGGGTCTGCATCGTGTTTTGCCTTAATTCCTGCAACGACCTCATCGAATGGGATCTGATGATCTGCTGTGAGGATATAGTCTGCATCAGTGCCGATACCGCAGAAGAGAGTTAAGTCTCCGCATTTGTTGCCCATGCACTCGATGACCATGCATCTTGAGTGTGAAGCAGCTGTGTCTTTAATCATCTCAACAGCTTTAAGGATTGTGTTCTGGCATGTATCAAATCCGATTGTGTAATCGGTGCATGCGATATCGTTATCGATTGTTCCAGGGAGACCGATGCAGTTGATGCCCATTTCTGAGAGTTTCTTAGCACCCATATATGAGCCGTCGCCACCGACGACGATAACTGCTTCGATTCCGTGAGCTTTTAACTGCTCAACAGCCTTTTGTCTAACTTCGAGTTCTTTGAACTCAGGAAGTCTTGCTGTTCTTAAGATTGTTCCGCCTTTATCAACGATACCCTTGATATCGTTTACTGTTAATTTCTTGATATCGCCGTTGACCATTCCTTTGTAGCCATTGTAGATACCGTAAACATCAATACCGTTTGCGATGCCAGCTTTTACGACTGCTGCAACCGCGTTGTTCATTCCTGGCGCATCGCCACCAGAAGTTAAGATTCCAATTTTCATGGTTAATACCTCTTTTATCGGACATATTATAAACATTTGACTATCCTTTTTTAAGGATATTTAAGCATTTGTCATTTTTATGTGGATAAACCACATTTGTTTTTGTCTTCATTCTGAGCACAAATTGTGTTTTGAAACGCTCTTTGAAAAGTTGTGGATATTCGACTCTTTGAATGTGGAAAACTCGGAAACGATACATTCTATCGGCCTTTTTGTGTGCATATTGTTTGTGGATAATATTCCGTAATACGTAGTATAAGCAGAAACTTTCATAGAATTAGAGTATTTCCTTTGTTATGATTTTGCCCATGAAAGAAATTAGCCCATCAGATTTATTAGAAGTTAGGCCACAATCCCTCTCATCCACTGAGGATTACAAATATCTCCTCGATCTCTATGCCCCAATTCTTGGCGTTAAGGCGATAGGAGTCTATTTTGCTTTGTCTAACCTTGAGGCCGGTGAGGTTATTTCCCATCAGGCATTTTTCTCAAGGAACCAGTTGTCCTCTGGAGAGTTTATATCTGCTTTGGCTGGACTTGAGGCAATGGGTTTATTACAGACATTCAAAAAGTCGGAACAAGAATTTCAATTATATTGCTATTGCACATACTCACCACGCAGCCCTAAAGAGTTCCTCGGAAACGAGTTGCTCTCCGGAACTTTAGTCAAATACATCGGAGAGTCTGCAGTGGAACAGATTTCAAAGAAGTATCAGATTGAAAATGCGCCTGAGGATTTTGAAAATGTATCACAGACATTCCAAGGATTCTTCTCTCCAGATTTAAGCGACCCTATCTATGGTGAATCAGCTAGAGATACTGGCGGAAGGAAACTTGGAAGAATAAATACGGGGTTTGATCGCAACGCTTTCATGAAGGCGTTGAGAGTATTAGATCCAAGATTCACATTTGACTCATTCACTAAAGTTGAGTTTGTTAAAATCGCGAGAATATCAGCTCTCTATAATTATGAGGAAAGTGCAATCGCAGGATTTGTAAGAGAAGCATTCTTATTCAATAAGCCATTAGGTGAAAGATTAAATGCTAAGCATTTATCCAAACTTGCTGAGGATAATTACAAATACTCTTATTTAAGAAAAGCCCCATCAAAATCGAGCGAGGCTCACGGCGATACCGAACTTGCAAGATCGATTAGACAAATGGAGACATTAACTCCTATCGAGTTCTTATCTAAATTGCAGAAGGGAAACAAGCCAGCAAAACCAGACATTGATCTGATCAATACATTAACAATCGAAATGGGATTATCGTCGCCTGTATGCAACGCTTTAATCCTTTACGTAACAACAACAAACAACAACACTTTGCCAGCAACATTCACTCAGAAGGTGGCGGGTTCGCTTGTGAGAGAGGGAGTCGAAACAGTAGTGGATGCAATCAACTACTTTGCAGAAACCTCAAAGTCAAAAGCAAAGAAGAAAACAACAACAAAAACTAAGAAGCCTGTCCAGGCGGAAGAAGAACCGGTTATTAAGGAAACGTCAAAACCTAAACCAGTTGAGGATGATTCCGATATAATGTCTCCAGAAGAAATGGAAGACTTCTTAAACAACATTGATATTGGAGAATAAGGAATATGGGTAGAATTGATACATCAAAATTTGTCAACAAAAACGCCGATTCTTTATCTATTGTCGATGAGTTAAAAGCGGATGATGAGGTTGTTGAGAAACTCACAACTTTAGGCGTCTCAAAAGAAGAAATCGAAAGATACGCAACGATTATTTATAGGTACAAACTTTCTAAGGACCAGTGCAAGACATGCAAAGGCTTAGATAAGTGCGAAGCCGACTCCTATCATAACTCAACCGATTTAGCTATCGGCGATGCAGGAGAGGTTATCTGTACATTTGGGCCTTGCAAGAAGCAGGCTGCTAGAGATACTGTTTCAGACGCATATTTAGACCGTTGTTTCCCTGATGAGTGGTTGACAGCGATTCCTTCTCAGTCTCAGACAAAAAGAATGGGAAAGGTCATGACTGTACTGAAAAAAGCGGTAGCATCCAAAGATAAGAAATGGGTTTATTTAACGGGAGATACCGGAACTGGTAAATCATATATCCTTGCTTCATTCTGTAATGTACTTGCATCAAAAGGCACGAAGATTTCTTTTATTGATGCAAACCAAAAGTTTGGGGAATTGCGTTCCTTGTCGATGGATAAATTCAAAAGAACAGCATTCGAATCAGAGATGAACAAACTTCAGACCGTTAGAGTGCTTGTCATAGACAACTTTGGTAGCGAGTTCAAATCCGAATACGTTATTAACACCGTCTTAAGACCAATTATTAACGAGAGAGCAAAGAATAGATTGTTCACATTCTTCACCAGCAACTATTCATTAGATGATATTGCTACGCTTTATGGAACAACCCCTCAGGCAAAGTTGGAGATTTCGACAATCGTTTCCTTAATAAGAAAGAACATCGAATCTGAAACTACAGTCGAAGATGGAATCGAGAACTATTTATATAAATAAATTACCAATCGTATTTATCTAGATTCTTGTACAGCTTATCAAGCGATCCGTCCGTTGTGAAAACAAGGCCGGATTTTCTTTTTGCAATGCCTCTAGGCCATTTCTTATTAAGGGCTAAAGAAGCATCTACATCTTTGCCTCTTTCCGCTATCCTCTTTCTCTGGTTGGATTCATCTGCAATAACGGTAATGATGAGATCGCAAATATCTTCCAAAGGACTTCCGATTAGGAGCGGAACGTCAAGGACGATCTTCTTGTCTTTGTTTTCATCGATTCTCTTAAGGAATTCTTTATAAACGGCAGGGTGAACAATTGAGTTCAATACTTTGCGGTTTTCTTCGCTTTGAGACACTATTGCAAGTAAGCCTTCACGGCTGAATTCTGCCATACTAAAACGTTCTTTTATCACATTGGTAACGTCTGTGTTTTTGTATATCTCAGATACGATTAAATCTGCGTCAATCTTAAGATATCCTTTTTTCTCTAAATAAGAGCTAACAGTGCTCTTTCCTGAAGCAATTGGTCCGGTAACGCCGACGATGAGAGGCTCACCAAAATTGACCTGACATTTTGGACAATATACAGTTCCGCGTCCTCCGATGAAGATTTTTCTCATTGGGAATCCGCAAGTAGGGCACGCCTCATTTCCGTGGCCATAAGCGAGGAGCCTTGTTTGCATGAGGCCAGAGACACCTTCTTTTGGGTGATATGACTTGATAGTGGATCCGCCATTGACAATTGCTTCTTTGAGAATGCGATCTGACTCTCTAACAATAGCAACACATTCTTCTTTTGTAATTGTGTTTGCGATTCTCTTTGGATTAATTCTTGTGGCGAAAAGGACCTCATCGTCATAGATGTTTCCGAGGCCAGCTATCAAGCCCTGATCAAGTAGTGCTTCTTTGATTGTGGACTTCTTGTTTTGTAAACCTTTGTATAGTTCTTCAGGAGTTAAATCCCATGGTTCCTTGCCAACTTCTGAGAGTGGTGCAATTGAATGACAAATATCCTCTTTTTGCGGTACAAGTATGCCAAATTTACGAACATCGTTATATCTTAGCGTTGTTCCATCGGTGAATACATAGCGTATGATATCATGCTTGTCAGGAACATCTGTTTCAACGCCTTCGAAATACTTTCCTTCCATTCTTAAATGAGAAACAACCACCTTGTTGTTAGTCATATGGAAGATAAGGAACTTTCCTCTTCTGGACATACGAGTAAATGTCTCGCCGATTACAAATGATGAAAATTCTTCGACTGGTGCTTTGATGCAGCCGGAGTAATAGACATCGATTGATTTGACTCTCTTTCCCGGGACAAATGTTTCGAGGATGCTTTTTACTGTTTCAACTTCTGGTAACTCAGGCATTTATTTCACCTCATACCAAGTCTTTCCTTCACCCATTTCAGTTACTAATCTGACTGGGAGGGAGACTGTGGTTTCCATAATATTCTTAATAAGCGGCAAGACTGTTTCCATTTCATTGCTTGGAACTTTGAACATAAGTTCGTCGTGAATCTGAAGAACAAGTTGTGTCTTATAGTTATTTTCTTCAAGGAAGTTCTGCACTTTGACCATAACAATCTTCATTAAGTCAGCAGCAGTTCCCTGAACTGGTGCATTAAGGGCCTGTCTTCTCGCCGATTCTCTCTTTGCGTAGTTTGGATCGTTGATTTCTCTTAAATATCTTCTTCTGCCGAACATTGTAGTAACGAATCCTTGAGTGGAAGCTTCATTTACTGTTTTCTGCAAGAAGTCTCCAACTTCTGGATATGCATAGTAGAAGTTCTTAATGAGCTCCTGAGCTTCTTTTGGTGTGCAGCCGATTTGATCTGCGAGACCATATACTGTCGTTCCATAGATGATAGCAAAGTTAACTGCTTTAGCAGTTCTTCTTTGCAAGGATGTGATTTCTTCTGTGTGGTAGATTAGTTTTGCGGTTTCGCTATGAACATCTCTGTCCTCGTCGCTATTGAATACGTCTAAGTACTTTTTGCAATTTGAAAGTGACGCCAAGATCCTTAATTCAATCTGACCATAGTCGAAAGAAACGATCGTGTAATCATGATCATCGTAGAAGAATGCTTTTCTGATTGATTTTGATTCAGGGTCTCTCGTACTGATGTTCTGAAGGTTTGGCGATGAGGAAGACAATCTTCCTGTTGCGGTCTGCGCCTGGTTGAAATAGGTGTGGACATATCCGTTTTGATCGATATGTGGAGCGATGCCCTCGATATATGTGGACATTAGCTTTGCGTATTTTCTGTATTCAAGGAGTTTTGCAACGATTGGATATTCATCTTTAAGTTCATTCATTGCCTCTACGCCTGTTGAACCACCTCTTGGGTCTCTGATACCGAGTTCGCCAAAGAATACTTCCGCAATCTGCTTAGGTGAGTTCAAGTTGAATGGGCGTCCAGCCATGGCGATGACTTCTTTTTCTAATGCGTCACGCTTAATTCTGAATTCCTTGCCTATTTCATTGAGGACATCCTTATGGACTGGCATACCTGCAAGTTCCATCTTTGCGAGGACCAACGATAAAGGCAACTCGACATCTTTATAAAGTTCGAAATCATCTTCTTGTTTGAGATTTGATTCTATCTTCTCTTTGAGAGATAGGACCGAGAAGGCCATTTTTGAGGTTTCTAAGAACTTTGATGTATTGAATAGGTCAATTACGTCATCAGCCTCAACATCGACGCCGAATGAAGCGAAAACGAGTCTAGGGTTTGAAGTGACGGTGGAGTCTAATAAATAGGCAGCCAAAAGGATATCGTTTTCTACGCCTTTTAGTTGGATGCCCATTCTGTTTAAGACAAAGAACGTGGCCTTTGCATCAAAGATGTGTTTCTTGATGTTAGGATTTTCCATTATCTCCTTAAATGCCAAGTCTTTAACGAGTGTTTCATATTCGATGTACTGGGTATTTGTGAGATTTGATAAGGCAACGCCATTGATAATACAATCGTGGTATGAAGAGTAATCAATATCAAAAGCGATGCCGATTTCTGATTCGTTTTTGAAGAGTTCAGCAGAGCCTGCTTTTACCGGTTTAAACTCAACGGCTTTTTTATCCTGGTTCTTAAGTGCTTGAGGTAGTCTAGAAATGAACTGTTTCAATTCGTATTTCTGAGCAAATTGGTTAACCTCAGCAAATTGATAACCCTTGTATAAGCAGTCTTCTAAGTTGAAAGGGAGCTCACAATCAATTTTGATTGTTGCCAACTCGTAGCATTGTCTGCCTTGTTCAACATATGTTCTGATGTTTTCGCCAACTTTTGACTTCATGGTCTGAGCGGCTTCGACAATCGCGTCGAATGATCCGTAGTCTTGAATGAGCTTAACTGCGGTCTTATCACCGATTCCTGGGATTCCAGGAAGGTTATCGGATGAGTCTCCTCTTAATCCTTTATAGTCGATGATTTGCTTTGGGGAGAAACCAAACTTCTCCGGCATGGTTACCGTATTCATGATTTCCATGTTAGATAATCCGACTTTGAGCAATGAGATGGTGATGTTGTCATCAATTAACTGGAGATAATCCTTGTCGGATGTATAAACGGTGACTTCAAAGCCTTGTGCTGAGCCCCATTTTGCAACCGTTCCACAGATGTCGTCTGCTTCGATACCCGATTCCTCATAGTTTTTGATTCCAAGTGAGTTTAGGAGTTCTCTAGAAATCGGAAATTGAGGAATGAGTTCTGGAGGACATGGTTTTCTGTTTGCCTTGTAATCGGCATATTGCTCTTTTCTGAATGTGTGTCCATCAGCATCAAAACCGACGAAAAGATATTCGCCGCCTTTGAATCCCTGGAGGAATTTTGTAATCATGTTTGCGAACGCGAAAATGGCATTGGTAGGGATGCCGGTTTTAGTTCTCATGATGTTCGATGTGTCTCCATATGCGGTGGCATAGAAGGCTCTAAATAAGAGTGAGTTTCCATCAATGACGATAAGCTTTTTTGCCATGTTATTCTCCTACCTTTCTAACCAAGAGTCCGACATAGGAATCTGGTTTCATTTTGTCTCTTCTTCCCGTTACGATTACGAGGTTGTCTTTGCGAAGTGCGTTGTATGAATTCAAGTATGCTTCTTCAAACAATGTGAACTCCATTTCGTTGAGGTCATCATATATGTTGAGGAAGCACATCTGAGTGCCTTTTTTAGTGACGATAGTCTTCACATTTTTTATCAGTCCCGCCGTAACGAATTCTCCGTATTGTTTCTCTTTGGCATCTTGTATTTTGACATAGTCAATATCTACTAAATATTTCCTATACAGTTCAAATGGGGATGTCGAGATCATCATTCCTAATGTCTCATATTCAGCTTCAAGGTTAACCTTCAAGTCATCGTCGATTTCACGGAGCATTGGCTTCTCAATTCCGATGTCTAAAAGGCCTCCAGAAAGTGAACTTGAACCGAACATTTGTGCATATGTCATTATGGAGTTTGCGCTCGTTCTGAGGGACGATCTATTAGGGTGCAAAATATCAAAAGCGCCGGCATCGATGAACTTGATTAACATCTGAATATTGAGTCCGTATTCGGAGGTTCTTGCAGCGAAATCGAACACGTCTTTATATGGTCCGTTTTCTTCTCTTTCTTTGAGAACATTATTGAGGAGAACGCCCTGCATTCCCTTGATTGCGCTCAATGGCGTTCTAAGTGATTTGCCATCAACAACAAACCATTTGTATGAGCGGTTTATATCAGGGCTCGACAGTGATAGGCCGAGTTCCTTCATTTCGGTTAATGTGTCTTTGAATTTACGGTCTCCAGGAGCCATTGAGTCGAGGATTGCGCAATAGAACTCTGCTTGATAGTGCGCCTTTAGGTATGCCATACGACATGTGAGTACAGCGTACGAAATAGCGTGCGATTTGTTGAAACCATAGTTAGCGAACTTTTCAATCAAGGCGAACAACTGTTCTGCGAGGTGTTTTGATTTTCCTTTTTTGATGCATCCCGAGATGAACTTCTCATGCATTGCTTCAATCTTGGATTTATCTTTCTTGGAAATTGCACGTCTAAACACATCGGCTTCTCCAAATGAGAATCCTGCAACAGCAGATGCTATCTGCATTATTTGCTCCTGATAAACAATGATGCCGTATGTGTTTTTGAGTATTGGCTCAAGTTCAGGAGTCATATAAGAAATCGACTCTGTACCGTGTTTTCTTCTAGCAAAGCTTGGAATTGAATCCATAGGACCAGGTCTAAACAACGCTTCGATTGCAGCGATGTCTTCGAAAGTGGTTGGCTGGATTTCTTTGATGGTTCTCTTCATGCCAACGGACTCTAACTGGAATAAACCCATTGTCTTGTTTTTACAGATGAGTTTGATTGCTTCTTCATCTTCGAAAGGAATCTCGTATGGACTAATCTTGATACCTCTATTCATCTCTATGAGGTTCAAACATATTTCGATGATGGTGAGGTTTCTTAATCCAAGAATATCCATCTTAAGGAACCCCTGCTCTTCGAGATAATCCTTTTCTAAACAAGCTACATATCCGACGTCGGAGTTCAATGTGACCGGCAAAGTCTTATTGAGAGGTTCGTTATTTAAAACGACGCCGGCAGCGTGCAATCCTGCTTGTCTTGGAAGACCTTCGATCTTTGACGCTAAAGCGACCATGTCTAAGTAGAACTTATCTGAATCGACAAGTGATTTGAACTGAGGCGTGGTTTTATAGTCTTCTCTCAAAGAGAGCTTGTCATTCGTAATAGTGGAGATGATTGTATCAACTTCACGTTCTTTGTATCCGTATACTCTAGCGATATCTCTCAACGATTCTTTTGCGCCGATTGTTTGCGTTGTTAAAACTCTACCAACCCTTTCGTTTCCATACTTGCTTTGCAAGTAACTAACAACCTTCTCACGGTTGATATCGCTGAAGTCAACGTCGATATCAGGCATGGAACGTCTTTCTGGATTCAAGAATCTTTCAAACAATAAGTTGTATTGGAGTGGATCGGTTTCAATGATACCTAAACAGTACGATACTAAAGAACCGCCTGCTGAGCCTCTTCCAGGGCCAACGAATATTCCGCTGTCTCTTGCGTAGTTGACATAGTCCGCAACGATAAGGAAATAATCGTCATATCCCATTGTGTGGATGACTGATAACTCATAGTTAAGTCTATCTTCGTATTCTTTCTTGCCTTTCAGTCCTTTTGAGGCCATTCCTTCGTTTGCAAGTTGTCTTACATATTCTTCGCTGGATAAGCCTTTATCGTTCTCGAAATGAAGGAGAGTGCCTCTCTTTTCGATAAGAGAGAATCTCTTGCATGATAATGCGACTTTATATGAGTTCTCAATTTCTTCATCGGTATAGAACTTAGTTAAGTCCTCCTCGGACAGGAAGTAGTTTTCACCATCTTTTGTCTTTTCGCTTAGCGTGATTCTTGATGAGATTGCGTTAACTATATCTAAAGTGATTGCATCTTCTTTCTTTTCGTAAAGGATGTGAGGGAATGCAACTGGTAAGTAATTGAATTTCTCTGCAAATGCTCTGCCCTCAATAACAAGCCTTGAGTGTTCTTTACCATAAGGTAAACCGATAAGAGTTTTATCGAATTTGCCAGTGAGGTCATATAGTTTCTTCGCAAACTCTTTTTCCTCTTCAACAAGGGATTCTGCGTAGAAAGAAAGCTCAAGTGGATAAACACAGATCAAGCCGGATGAGTGTTCGATAACGACATCATCAGTAAGTGTCTTTTCGGTAACAGCAGTGGCGATTGATAAAAGATTTCTATATCCCTCTTCGTTTTTGACATACAAGCTGAGTGTTCCGATTGGGAGACTTACATCCATGCCGAAAACCGGTTTAGCGCCAACACCTTTTATCTTGTGCTCAAATGGAGCGATACCCGATAAAGATCCGTTGTCTGATAAACCGCAATACTCATAACCATTGGCTTTAACGGCTTTGGCTATCTTTTCGATTGTTAAACCGGACTGCAAATATGAGAAACCGGAATAAACGTGAAGTGGGATAAAATGCATAGCATTATTATAGACAACTCATAAGAATTCCGCCATAAACCGATTTTTTCGGTTTATACGTGCATAAAAAAGACCCAGGTTTGAACCTAGGTCTAAATATTGTCAATTTATTCAGCTTTTACGAAGAGGTCATCTAAATCTTTGACAAGGCTCTCCATCTCGCTTAATTCAAGGATTCTAGCGCCCGATGCGTTAGCGTGTCCTCCGCCTCTCCATTTAGCTGCAACCTGGGAGATATCCTCTTTTCTTGAGCGGATAGAAACCCACCAGCAGTTGTCCTTGGTTGATTCGGAGAATGAACACCATGCTTCGATTCCTTCAATGTTAGCAAAGAGGTTGACATTGTCCTTTCCTCTTTCTGAAGTGATGTTGAGTTCAGTCTGGATTGTCTCAGGTAAGTAGTAGTAGGCAACACCATGCTCGGTGACGTTGAAGTGTCCTAAGACATAAGCGGTAACCTTCAAGTCATCAACCTTCTTCATGAACATGCAGTTCGTGATGTCAGAAATGATGATTCCTTTTTCCATTAAAGCCTGCGCACATGCGAATGTGTGAATGCTTGTTGAACGGTATTTGAAGTTGCCGGTGTCACCGACAATTCCCGAGTAGAAGTACCATGCAGCCTGGTAGGAAATGGACTTTCCCTTCCAGTTAGCACATAAGTCATAGACCATTTCAGAAGCTGATGCGGAGTCTAAGTCGACGACTTTTGTCTCTGTGATCTCGGATCTGCAAGGGTGGTGGTCAATCTTAATGATATCGGTTGCCTTTGCATATCTTGGATCAGCGATTCTCTCTGGCTCACCAACGTCTGTGACGATTGCGAGGAATGGAGTCTCGAACCATGATTCTGGAAGTGATTCTGATACTGGATAAACGCGTCCTGCGAATGAGACGTGGTTGTCACCGACATAGTGGACTTCCTTATTTGGGAAGTTGTCCTTGATGAAAGTGACGAGACCCATCTGGCATCCGTACGCATCGAAGTCTGGTTTGATGTGGCGGAATACGCAGATACGGTCGTATTTCTTTATTAAAGAATATATTTTCTTATATGTGGACCAATGGGCTTTTCCATAGGCCTTGATAGGCTCTGGAAGCTTAGCCATTATAATGTGCCCTCAAGTGCTTTCTGACAGTCTCTTGCGATCATGACTTCTTCATCTGTTGGGATGACGACGACTTTGACCTTTGAGTCTGGAGTAGAGATAACAACCTCTTTTCCGCGTGTCTTGTTTGCTTCTTCATCTAATGTGATACCGAGAGATTCGGAGATTCTATCGATGATTAGTTTTCTGAACCATGCTGAGTTCTCGCCGATACCAGCTGAGAAGAGGATTAAGTCTGCACCGCCAAGTCTTACATAGTAAGAACCAATGAAGTCTGCAACTCTTCTTGCGAATAAGTTAGCGGCTAAGATACATCTCTCATCGCCCTGTGAAGCGCCTTCTTCGATGTCGCGTGTGTCGTTTGACTTTCCGGATACGCCTAAGAAGCCTGCCTTCTTGTTGAATTCGTCATAAAGAACGTGGACGTCCTTGCCTGTGCATGTTGATAAGTAATCCATGACAGATGGATCCATATCGCCTGTACGTGTGCCCATCATGACACCGCCTAAAGGAGTGAGACCCATTGTTGTCGCGACGCACTTGCCGCCGCGGATGGCTGCTAATGAAGCGCCTGAACCGATGTGGCATGAGATGACTCTCTCATTCTCGACATCTTTCAAGAAATCTTCTTTTGCCTTGATTGCTAAGTAATTGTGAGATGTGCCATGAGCGCCATAGCGTCTGCATGAGTATTTCTCTGTATATTCATATGGGATTGGGAAGATATAGTCTTCTGGTTCCATTGTCTGGTGGAATGCTGTATCAAAGACAGCGATTGCAACAGCGTTTGGAAGTGCGCTCTTGAATGCGTGGAAACCGGTTAAGTGTGCTGGAGCGTGTAAAGGATCGAGTGGGATTAACTCTGCAACCTTTTCCTCGCAATAATCATCAAAGATGACTGACTTGCTGAAGTACTTACCGCCCTGGACAACTCTGTGTCCAACAGCTTTGATTTCGTCGAATGAAGCGATGATGTTCATTTCGACCAATGCTTTTAAGATCAATTCAACACCGACAGCGTGATCCATGATTGGAAGGATGTCTTTTCTTGCCTGTCCGTTGAATTTGATGCTGAAAATTCCGTCTTCGTGTCCAATTCTCTCGACCTGACCAGAGCAGATAACCTTCTCTTCAGGCATCTCATAAAGTTTGTACTTGATGGAGCTTGAACCACAGTTGACAGCGATACATTTTGCCATAATAAAAAACCTCTTTTCGTTATCGAAAACAATTCTACTACAAATGGTTAAATAAGCCAACTCGTACGCACATGGCATACGCGAAAACTGGTCAGAAAAACCGAGTTAAAATCTTTGTCAATTTATTCATTTTTAACAATTTGGACAATTATGCGCTAAATAATAGGCAATCTTTCAAAATGAAAGAGAATCATTTATACTCATCACGAGAGGAGTCAACTATGGCTTATGGATTACTTGCAGAATACTTAAACGGCCAAACTATAAAGGCTTACGAGTATTTCGGCGCTCATTTCACAAAACAAGACGGTGTTGATGGAGTTATCTTCCGTCTCTATGCACCAATGGCTGAAGATGTTTCAGTGGTTGGCGATTGGAACGGTTGGGACTACGACGCCAATAAGATGCATAAGGTTGATGACTGTGGTTGCTGGGAGGTTTTCGTACCGGGCTGTCAGATGTATCAGTCTTATAAATTCCATTTCAGAAATGCGAAAGGGGAGTACGTCGACAAGGCTGACCCATTTGCATTCTGTTCCGAGTTGCGCCCTATGACCGCGTCCCGTCTCTTTGACATTCAGGGATTCCCATGGATGGACGGAGACTGGTTGAAAGTCAGAAGCCGTAACTACGACAAACCATTATCCATCTACGAAATCCACCTTGGTTCATGGAAAGGTAAAGTCGATGGCGACAGATACCCATCTTATGAAGAAACCGCAGATTACCTCATCCCATACATGAAAGAGAATGGCTTCACCCATGCTGAAGTCATGCCTCTTTGCCAATACCCGTTCGACGGATCTTGGGGATACCAGGCTACCGGCTTTTTCTCAGTAGATTCCCGTTATGGAAACCCTAAACAATTGATGTCTTTCATCGATAGAATGCATAGAGCAGGACTTGGAGTCATCCTTGATTTCGCGCCTGTTCACTTTGCTACAGATGATTTTGCGTTAAGAGAATATGATGGCACTCACATGTTTGAGTACGATGACCCTAAGAGAACTTTCTCCCAGTGGGGCAGCTGTCAGTTTGACTTAGGCAAAGATCCAGTCCGTTCATTCCTCATGTCCGCAATGAACTACTTCTTATCGGTATTCCATTTTGATGGAATTCGTGTTGATGCAGTTTCGAATATCATCTTCTGGGATGGTAACAAAAACGAAGGTGAGAATACTGGCGCTACAGAATTCATCAGGCGCTTAAATGGCAAGATCCATTACGAACATCCAAATGTCATGATGATTGCTGAAGACTCATCCGATTTCCAAGGCGTTACCAAGAGTGAGGCTGAAGGCGGATTAGGATTCGACTATAAGTGGGACTTAGGTTGGATGAATGACACCCTCAAGTACTATAAACTCGACCCAGTCTACAAGAAGTGGGATCACACTAAGATTAACTTCTCAATGGCATATTTCTTCTCAGAGAGATTCATTTTGCCATTGTCACACGACGAAGTCGTCCATATGAAAGGAACGCTTGTGAACAAGATGTTCGGCTCATATGAGAACAAATTTGATTTGCTCAGAAACTTATATACATATCAATGGGGTCATCCAGGCAAGAAACTCTTGTTCATGGGAGGAGAACTCGCCTCATTTGACGAATGGAATGAAGAGAAGTCCCTGCCATGGGTCTTGCTCACATATCCAAAACATGATTCAGTCAAACGCTTAGTTAGAGACTTAAACCTCATCTATCAGGCTGAACCAGCTATGAGCAAATGGGAATACGACGGTAGAAATTACCACTGGATGATGGTCGACAATGCTGACCAGTCCGTTTTCGCATTCGAAAGAGAAGTGGAAGGCTCTGACCTCTTATTCGTCTACAACATGACGCCTAACTTCTATGAGAAGTATGATGTCGGATGTTTGCATGAAGGAGAGTATGTCGAAATCTTCAATTCGGACAAAGAATGCTATGGCGGACATGGACAATACAATGGCCTCCCCATCAAAACTGCTGCAAATGGTCCTGAAGGACATGCAAATCATGTCACAATCAAACTTGGGTGCTATGCAGCAATGATTTTTAAGCGTACAATACCACCCGTTGCTCAAAAGAAAGCAACAAAGAAAGCGCCTGTACGTGCTAAAAAAGCATCTACAAGCAAGGCAAAAACTAAATAATGCCCCCACAAAAAGGAGTAATAATACATGTTCAACAACAAACGCGATTTTAAGAACGAGTTTGAGAGAAGACTCGTAGAGAAATACGGAAGAAACGTTGCTGACGCTGATATCACAGAGAAGTATGACATCTTAGGCGAGATGGTCAGAGACTTCGCTGGCAAAGATTGGCGTAACTGCCGCGAGGATATCCTCGATAATGGCAAGAGACAGCTCATCTATTTCTCAATGGAATTCCTCATTGGAAGACTTTTATTAAACAATATGCAGAACCTTGGCATTTACCAGGTCGCAAAAGAAGGACTTGCTGATTACGGAATCAATATCAACGATCTCGAAGATATGGAACCAGATGCAGGCTTAGGAAACGGTGGTTTAGGCCGTTTAGCAGCTTGCTTCCTCGATTCAGCAGCATCATGCGGATACCCAATGCACGGTAATACAATCCGTTATGAATACGGATTCTTCCGCCAGAAGTTCTCACACGGCAAGCAGGTCGAACTTCCTGATCAGTGGTTATCAGACGGATTCGTCTTCGAAGTCAGAAAACCAAAACACGCAATCGAAGTCAAGTTCTACGGAAACTCAGAAACATACCTCAAGCCAAACGGCGAATACGCTATGCGTTTAGTCAACTACCGCGCAATTCGTGCAGTTCCATATGACGTCTCAGTCATCGGACACGGAAACGGTGTTGCAAACACATTGAGACTTTGGTCTGCTGAGCCTTCAAACAAGAGACTCCCAACAGACTGCTCATTCAACGAATATTTACAGACACTTAAGGAACTCTCATTCGGTCTTTATCCAGATGACTCAACAGAGCATGGCCGTATGTTAAGACTTCGCCAGCAGTATTTCCTCGTATCTGCAGGCGTCCAGTCATGCATGCGTGGAGAGGCAAGACGCTATGGCGACTTAAAGCAGTTCTCCAAACACTTTGTCTTCCAGTTGAATGACACGCATCCAATCCTTGCTATCCCTGAAATGATGCGTTTACTCATGGATGAGTACGGATGGGGATGGGATGACGCATGGAAGGTTGTCCAGGAAACAATCGCCTACACCAACCACACAGTCATGCCAGAAGCGCTTGAGAAGTGGCCAGTCCAGTTCGTTCAGAAACTTTTACCTCGTGTCTACATGATCATTGAGGAAATCAACAGACGCTTCAATCAATATCTCGTTGAAAACGGAGTCAATCCAGCCGACAGATATGCGATGCAGATCATTAAAGATGGCCAGATCCATATGACAAATATGGCAATCTATGCTGGCTACTCAGTCAACGGTGTTGCTGCTATCCACACAGAAATACTTAAGTCATACACATTCAAATCCTTCTATCAGTTATTCCCTAACAAGTTCTCCAACAAGACAAATGGTGTTACACACCGTAGATGGTTGGTCTACAGCAACCCTAAGCTTGCAGAACTCATCTCATCAAGAATTGGTGAGTCATGGATTCACAATGCAGCAGACTTGAACAAGTTCGCAAAATACGCTGATGACGAGAAGGTCCAGAAAGAAGTCATGGCTATCAAGCATGAGAACAAGGTCGCATTCGCTAACTTTGTTAAGACCGCTTATAACATCGACATCGATCCAGATTCAATCTTCGATACACAGATCAAGCGTTTGCATGCATATAAGAGACAGTTGCTCAACATCTTCCATATCATGACCAACTACTTGGCTCTCAAACAGGATCCAGCTAACTTCAAGATGGTTCCACACACCTATATCTTTGGTGCAAAGGCAGCTCCATCATACGAATACGCAAAGCGTATCATCGAACTCATCCTTGCAGTAGCAGATGTCGTTAACAACGATGAGCAGGCAAGCAAGTTCATGAAGATCGTCTTCGTTGAGAACTACGGCGTATCCCTCGCTGAGAAGATCATCCCAGCATCTGATTTATCAGAGCAGATCTCCACAGCCGGTAAGGAAGCATCCGGTACATCCAACATGAAACTCATGATGAATGGTGCTATCACAATCGGCACACTCGACGGTGCTAACATCGAAATCGCTGATCTCGCAGGTAGAGAAAACGAAGTCATCTTCGGTCTCACAGCAGATGAGGTTCAGGCTAAAGTCGACGCAGGAAACTACAACCCATGGAACGTCTACAATTCAGACATCCGCGTCAAGAACGTCTTAGACTCACTCTTCACCGGACCTTGGGCAATCAAGCACGGCGACAGATTCAGAATGATCTTTGACGAAGTCATGAACAGAGGCGACCAGTTCTTCATCCTCGCAGACTTCAACGCATACTGCGAAGCATGCAAGAGAGCAGATGAGATGTATCTCGACAAGAAGAAGTGGGCTCACGCATCAATTATGAACACCGCAATGTCAGGACACTTCAGTTCCGATAGAACTATCGAAGAGTACAACAGAGATATCTGGCACTTAGAGAAGATCACTCCAAAGAAATAAGCTAATACTCAAACAAACACTAAGAGCCGCTCAAAACGGCTCTTTTTATATTAAATAGACACAAGGACAGCTCATCTACTAATCCTGCCAATTAATCTACTTATTTTGCATTTAGAGATTTCTTGTTTTGTCTGGTTTGGTAATTTAAAGCAACGAGGAAAAGGGATATGAAGAAAAGAACGTTGCTACTACTCATCGCGCCTTTATTTATGAGTTGCGCATCAAATCAGGGTGAGTTGTCAGAAGAGCCTACAACAAGCCATGAGGAAACTTCTGAGGTGTCAAAACCAGAAAGGCCGAATCAACAAATTAATTCGATTAATCATCGCGGTTGGTTTGAAGCGCCGGAGAATACGCTTAGCGCTTATAGAGAATCGAAAGACAGAGGCTTCGAAATGGTTGAGTGTGATATTTCCTTCACCAAGGATGGAAAGCCTGTTCTTTTGCATGATGACACAATAGATAGAACATCAAATGGAAGCGGCAGCGTCAGGGATTACAATCTTGACTACCTAAAATCTTTAGATTTTGGTTCATGGAAAGATGAAAAATACAAGAACGAATCCATTCCGACGTTAGAAGAGTTTGCCTCTCTTTGTAAAGAACTGTCTTTACACCCTTATATCGAATTGAAGAAAGGCGCATCAGGAGAAGAAGCGGTATCCATTGTTGAAACCATAGATAACGTCGGCCTCAAAGGGAAGGTGTCTTATATCTCTTATGAAGTTGACTTGTTGACCGCAATAAGAAATGTCGATAGCAAGGCTAGACTTGGTCTTGTTTGCAATAACGTATTTGATTCAATAATCGAGAAAGCATCATCTCTGAAAACAGATGAGAACGAAGTGTTTGTTGATTCATATTATTCAATGCTTGACTCTACCGGAGTTAACAGGTGCATCGAGAGCAACATTCCTCTTGAGGTTTGGACGGTTGATAGTGAAGACGCAATTCTGAAACTCGACAAGTACATAAGCGGAGTGACGAGCAACAAATTGAATGCCGAAACCGTTTGGAACAAAGCTACGGCATAAGAAAAAGGTAGAACCTTTCGATTCTACCCTAAATCTTAATAGAGGATTGCGGAACCGCCTGTGACGATCCAACAAGCGAGTATTGCTACAATCATCGCGCCCACGAACGCGTTGCCTGTCTTTCTATAGCAGTATGTGCACACAAAGCTAAACACGATAACCTGTGGAGCAAAGACGATGAGGAGCGACATGAATGGTCCACCGAATGTTGAGCCGAATGCCAAGTCAGCGCCAGGACCGATCTGAGCGAAGAATGGGATGTACTCAAGCAAGCACAAGAGGAGAATGCCTCCGACCATGCATAATGCGTACTTCCACCAGCATTTGAAGAAGCCCTTAACTCCAGCCTCATCAACGCCTTCAACGCGCTGAGCAGCGAAGATTCTTGAGTTGTTGAGGATGAAGAACACCAAGAATATTGGGAGATAGACGAAGAACTGTCCAAGTCTTGTTAATGAGAATGTCTTGAAGAATGGCCAGATAAATCTGAAGTCTAATTGGAACGCTGCCTGTGAGATTGCAACCTGGATATACATCCAAAGGATGCCTGCTACGACGACTATTGCGGATTTGCCTAGTAAGACCCAGTCGAACTTGTTCTTATGCTGCTCATCATCTCTTGCGAATCCAAGATCAACAAAGTCTGTTGTCTTGGTTCCTTTTTTCTTCTGGACGAACCATGGGATGAGTGTGAATCCAAGCATGACGAGAATTAAGAAGATGTACCAGACGAGGAATCCGTTTCCGATAGTCATTCTGAATAGCTTCTCAGGAAGTGGCATCAATCCGTGTCCTAACTGGCATAAGAATGGGTAAGTAGCGAATGAAATGAGGATAGTGATTATTGCACCCTTCCAGAACTTCCATCCTTTCTTGAGTTTCTCTGGTCTATTTGGAACGCCTGCGAATACAGGTTCAAACCACTTGATGTACTTGAAGCACATAACGACCGCAACAACGGATGTGATTGCCATAAGCATTGCAGCGAAGACAAGCAATTCCTTAACCATGAATGTCTGATTGGTTGAAGCGATAGAAGAAGTGTGCGCGGTTGAAGAATCAAACCATTCCATCGTAGTTCTGATTGCGTGTGCATCGTGTGTGGTCAATCTATGATTGGTTACGATGTATTCACGTCTTACAGATGTGCCTGTGGCGAAGTTCTCATGGAATGTTTTGTTCCACTCGGCTTCTTCTGCTGGGACGTTCAAGAAGTTGAGCGACTGCTCATTCTTGATTGAGTCCTTTGTTACGACTGTTTTTGCGTAATCTCTGAAGTAGTTGAACTCATCGTATTTGGCGGTGAGCAATAAGAAGTTGTTCCAGTGAACCTCAGCGATTCCGTCTTCATCTGAGTCATAGGCTAAACGTCCTAATAAGTCTCTTGTGGTCTTGAATAGTTCTCCGCACTGAAGAGTGGTGGCTCTTGGTTCAATTGGGGTGCCGGAATAGGCTGCGGATACCGTCCAGGCTGCCCATGTTCCCATCGAGTGACCGGTGACAACCATCTTTGTATTGTCAACGCAGTCCAAAGTGGATAACCAGCCATAGGCTGCCGAACCACCCATCGATGAATCTTTAACTGATTCTGTGCTGATTGTCGCGTTGTTGTCGAAGTCATAGGACTTGGAGTATTTGTCGATGAAGAATGAGAGGTTAGAGAAGTTCATCATTATCTTGTAACGAGTGACTCCTCCGATTTCGAGATATGTCTTTCCATCTTCATCATAACCGTAGTTGGTCGTGACTTTGTGGTTAACGTATCCACGATGGATCATGCCCTTGTTCGTGGCGCCGTGACCGTACTCATCAATAGCTAAGGCAACGTATCCACGTCTAGCAAGTTCTAAAGCGTATGCGGCGGATGTCTCGTGGTCATTCTGATAACCATGTAAGCATAAAGCTGCCGGTGCTTTGTTTGTTGAAGATGCAGTTTTTGGTTTGTAGAGCTTATATCCGATTGAAACGGTCTCTGCATTCGGGTCTCCTGAATTATCGACGTTATAAACGTCGCGGATTGTCGTTTCGATTGTGCCTGTTGTGACCTCAATCTTGCCCCAATCCTTTTGGATTCCATCTGCGATACCTACGGCAATCATCGCTCCGCAAAGTAAAGAAGCTACCGCAATAAGCGGCTTCTTTGCGGCCTTAAAGAATGCAGCAACTGCTGAAAAGCATCCCTTACGACCTTCATTTGAAGATGACATAGTATGTACTCCTTGGTGCCTTTATCTTAACACAGCGCGCTTTAATTTGTATGACAATAATGCATATAATGTACGTATGAACAAAGTGATTATCATATCCGATTCTTTTAAGGGCACGCTTTCTAGCGAAGCCATTTCGACCATCTTCAAGAATAAGTGGTTGGAGTCTTTTCCTGACTGTGAGGTAATTTCAATTCCTGTAGCAGACGGCGGAGAAGGAACTTGCTATGCATATTCATTATCTATGCCAGGAAACTGGGTAGAAGTGGATACAATTGATGCAAATAATCTTCCTATCAAAGCAAAGTACTACTTAATGGGTGAGTCCGCGGTAATTGAGGTTGCCTCAGTTGTCGGATTACCACATACAAAGACAAAGAATCCTAGTATCACTACGACGTACGGAATTGGCGCTTTAATTAAAGACGCAATATCCAAAGGTGCTGAAACTATCTATATGGGGTTAGGCGGCTCATCCACGAATGATGCAGGGTGCGGTTTAGCCTCTGCTTTAGGCGTTAAATTCATGAATTTCAAAGGAGAGGAATTCATCCCTGTAGGTGGAACCTTAAAAGATATCGATAATATCGATGCGACGGAAACCGATTTAGGCAACGTTAAAATCATCGGTATGTGTGATGTAAACAACCCATTCTCCGGACCTAATGGTGCGGCATACGTATACGCTCCACAAAAAGGGGCAGACGAAGAAATGGTCAAGGTACTCGATGATGGTCTTAGACATCTATCTAATATCATTAGAGAGTGCTTAGGAATCGATCTAGAGTCAATCGAAGGAACCGGGGCTGCAGGTGGTATCGGTGGTGGCCTAATTGCTTTCTTATCAGCAAAGCTGAAACCTGGAATAGAAACCCTTTTAGATATTGTCGATTTCAACTCAAAACTCAAAGGTTGCGACCTTGTTGTATCTGGCGAAGGAAGACTCGATAAACAATCATTCTCGGGCAAGGTTATAGACGGCGTTAACAAGAGAACGTCAAAAGCAGGAGTGCCTCTTGCTCTCATATGTGGTTCTGCCACTAGTGAGGGAATTCTTATGGCTAAGTATCACGGAATTGATAATGTAATCATTTCCACACCAAAAGACACACCTCTAGATGATATGGTTGATAACGCTGACTTATATTACGAAGATGCGGTATCGTGCCTGATTCGAGGAATTCTTTAAGGACTCTCTGCTCAAAGAGAGTTTTTTAACATTTCGGTTAGAATTATCTAATAGAGTTAATAATTGATATTTAAGAATTGACATTATTCATAGAAATAATAAATTGAGTTATCAAATCTAAGGAGAGAGATTATGAAACTCAATAAGAAACTTTTCGTTCTTGCTAGTACCGTATTGCTTTTGGCGGCCTGCGGTAAGGCAGGAAGCTCAGAACAGCCTAAGTTGGATCCTGTCGATCAACTCATTGCTGATTTCAAGAGCAACAACATGGTAGTCACGGTCAAAGACTACGCCAAGATGGAATACTATGATGACTACAGCACATACACCAAATATTTGGGTAGTTATGCAGAATGGTGCGAAAACAGCGGTATTTTCTTCGTTCCTAACATTGGCTATTGCCGTATCACAGACGATAAGGAAGTCAAGATAGATGTACCTGCGCAGGAAAAAGGCAAACTCAGCGACGTTTATCTTATGCCAAGCACAGTTGGCGACCTGCTCGATAAAATAGGCGACAAGGCATTTGATGAACCTACCGACGGTGTTTATCCAATCAAGAATTCCGATGCACTCGTTTACCTTGCCGTCTTTGCCGGAGTCGATTACGACAGCGCTCTCAATTACACAGAGGGCTCAGTCACCATCAAAGATGGTTCTTATGAGATCTATGTAAAGAAGGACAACTCAGCTGACCGTGAGTCTTGGGGCTTAACAGAAGAGGATTATCCAGACTCAGAGACAACAGCGGTTATCTCAAATATTGGTATGGCTATCCCAACTGAACTAGCCGACTACGCAGAAACATATGTTCCAACCGGTCTTTCAAATGGCTTGTCTGATGATGAAAAGGGAATTATTAATGGATATCAGAAAGATGACGGACTTGTTGCCGCTATCTCCGCTCTTCCATTCTCTACGTCATCATATTTTGAAGATGGCTATTCAGAATGGCACATTATGGATTACCGTATTGGCGATATCACAAATTCTGTTAAAACCATCGCTTCTTCAAATGGCTATATAGTCTCTTTTGATGGCGCGACATCAGGTGAAGATGCTCAGGGCGGCCAATCATTAATCTTTGATAAACGAGAGACTGTTACCGAAGAATCTGGAGAAGTCTGGACTAAGTCAGCGGCAAGATTCACTTATGCATTCGTCTCACACGCTCAATGGATGAGCGAGCAGTTGGGATATCCATCATGGGCATATCCAGACGGAAGAAGTGCATTAGCGGGATATAAAGTTGAGTACATGCAGCCATCCGTGTGTTTATCGAATTGGAATGGTCAGAAGGATACAAGTGGAAACGCAATCCCTGCATATGTAACCGATGCAACTGTCGACAGAACAACCTTTGGTGAGGATTATGGAGCCGTAACATTTGCCGTTAGGTATGATGACCACGACACAATCATTGCTGAAGGCAAGAAGTATGACAAAATACTTGAAGACGCGGGTTGGACAGGAGAAGGCTGGGAAGACTACACAGATACATATTCCACGTCTACAAGGAATTCACCTGCCGCAGAAGATGGAACTTACACTTGCATCAACGTTTCGGCATATTCAACTGAACTTGATTTCACAATCCAGGTTGTTGATCCTAACGCATCATACGATTGGTAAGTAAAGAAAAAACATTCATTAAGATGCAAAGACCTCCTTCGTTTCAAAACGATGGGGGTCTTTTCTTTGAATGAGATATGAAAAGCGAACCACAACTAGCGAATGTTCGCTGTGTTAGTTCGCCAAGACATAATCTTTTACTTTGGAAACTCTTTATTTATATTGGATGCCCAAAGCTTTTCTTAAGCCTTTGGCTGCTAGGACAGCGATTACTATCTTTGCGGCATCAAATGGTAAGTAAGGGATGATTGCGACACTTAGAACCTTAACGATTGAATAGTCAATTCCTTTTCCGTTCAAGTAGAAATACATGAATAATGCGCCTGCGATATAAACGACAACTGTTGCGGCAAGACACTGGAGTACCATGTTGAGGATCTCTGGCATCTTTTTAGCCATGCCAACGAGTTTCATGACCGGAAGGGCAAGGACGAATCCGACAACGAATCCGAATGTAGGGGTGACGCCTGCATTAAAGCCTGCATAGATTGGTAAGAACAATCCGATGATGAGATATGAGAATGCAATTATCAATGAATCTGCTAAATAAGGGTTTAGAAGGCCGATGATAAATATGACAAGAAGTTGCAAGGAAACCTTGATGTTCTCGCCTAGAGGGAGCGAAAGGCAACCTAATGCGCATAAGATTGCCAAGAGTATTGCGTCAAACGCTATTCTTTTTACTGGTGTATCGAGTTTCATAATTATTTGTGGAATGTTACCTCTCCTGTTGATAGGTGAATTGTTTCACCATTAATGTCGACTATAAGTTTGTTATCGTCATCAATTCCTTTTACGAAACCGGTGACATCAGCGTTGTTATAGACAAAGTCTATTTGCTGATTGATGAGGTAGTTTGCTTGTCTGATTTTATCAAGGTATGACTTGTCTCCCATTTTCAACATTAAGATGTCATTACGGATGTTTGTGTAGACGAGTTCTCTTAGGGCATTTATCTCATAGCCTGTCCTTGCCTCTAAGTAAATAGAAGTGGCGTTAGGCAATCCTTCAAATTCGTTCTGATTGACGTTAAGCCCGATTCCGATGATCAATGCTTCCATCTCAGAACCGAGCGAAACGCTTTCTAAAAGAATCCCGCATATTTTCTTGCCATTGACCATGACATCGTTTGGCCATTTAACAGCAACTCCGTTCAAACCAAGACCTTTTAATGTGGCCATAATTGAAGAGGCTGCTAGTAGGGACAATGAACCGAACTCAGGGAATAAGTTTTTATCTTTGATAAGTACAGAAAAAAGGAGATTCTCTCCAGAAGAGTCTTCCCACACCCTGGCCATTCTACCTTTTCCAGCGCTCTGATGGAGGGCATCGACTATGTCGAGGTCTTCTAATTCAGAGTAGTGCTTTTTAAGGTAGAGGTTGGTGGAATCGATTTCTTTAAAATGAATCTCCTTCATAAGTTTATGCTGCGAATAAGAGCAAGAGAACACCGGCTGCGACTGCAGAACCGATGACACCTGCTACGTTAGGTCCCATAGCGTGCATGAGCAAGAAGTTGGACGGATCTTCCTTCTGTCCTTCTTTCTGAACAACACGAGCTGCCATTGGAACAGCGGAAACGCCTGCTGCACCAATCATTGGGTTGACTTTGCCACGTGTTGCGACGCACATAACCTTACCTGCGAGGACACCGCATGCAGTAGCGATAGAGAATGCGATGATACCGAGGGCGAAGATGAATAAGGTATCTGTTGTTAAGAATGTTTCAGCCTTTGCTGTTGCACCGACACAAACACCTAAGATGATAGTGATGATATACATCAAGCTATTTGCGAGAGTCTCTGTGATTTTTGGAACGACTCCTGATTCCTTGATTAAGTTGCCGAGCATTAAGCATCCAATTAATGGAGCGCAGCTTGGAACGATTAAGATGACGACTGTTGCAACGATGATTGGGAAGAGAATCTTTTCTCTCTTGGAGACAGGTCTTGTCTGCTCCATTTTGATCATTCTCTCTTTCTTTGTTGTGAGAAGTCTGATTATTGGAGGCTGAATAACTGGTACAAGTGCCATATATGAGTAAGCAACAATGGCGATGCTACCTAAATATTCAGGTGCTAATTTTGATGTAACTAAGATTGCTGTAGGTCCATCAGCGCCGCCGATGATACCGATACTGGATGCAACCTCTGGTCCCCAGTTTGTCCAACCAAGGCCGTTCTTTCCTAACGCAATAGCGCCGAGGAATGTGATGAAGATACCAATCTGCGCAGCTGCGCCAAGCAACATTGTTTTCTTATTTGCGATAAGAGGTCCAAAGTCCGTTGTTGCACCGATACAGAGGAAGATTAAACAAGGATAGATTCCCCATTTAACTCCATAGTAGAGGTATCCAAGTAAACCGGAGTAGTGAGTAACTCCGGCTGAGTCTACTTCTGACTTGAATAGTTCAGCTCCCGCCTTAGGAATGTTAACGAGTAACATACCGAATGCGATAGGGAGTAACAAGTAAGGCTCAAATTTCTTTTTGATGGCGAGGAACAAGAGTACACAAGCCAAGGCCATCATGATCAAATTCTTCCATCCGCCGTCAGCGAAGAAACCCGCGATGCCGGACTCAAGACAGAATTGTTTGATCGTTTCCCATATCTGTCCCATACTTGCTCCTATTATTTTATTTTAACTAAAACCTGTTTTGACTGAACTGCAGCGCCTTTGTTTGCAAGAATTGTTGAAACGACACCTTCGAATGGTGAGACGATTTCGTTTTCAAGCTTCATAGCCTCGACGATCATAAGGACATCGCCTTTTGCGACTCTCTGGCCAACTTTGACTTTGACATCAACGACGTTGCCCTGGATTGGTGATAAGACATCCTGTCCTTCGCCAGCGACTGGAGCAGGTGCTTCAGCCTTTGGTGCAGAAGATGATGCGATTGAGACTGGCTTGTCTGACTTTACTTCATCAACTGATTCTAATTCGACGACATATGATTTGCCGTTAACTTTTACTTTGTAAATTTTCATTTTAAATCTCCTTAATCATCAACGCGCTTGATGCTGACTAATCTAGCATTCTTGCCGGTTGTTTTGTGGAAGTCGATTGTTGCAACAAGTGCAGCAGCGACTGCGTCTTCGTTTGTTTCTAAGATTGAATTCTCTGGGCGAGGATTAATCTTTGTCTTGGAATCGTAGAGCTCAATGGATTTTGAGAATCCACCTGCGATGAGAATGATTACCAGCAAGACAACGAAGACAATGATGATTGCAACTAAGCTTACGAGGAGTGCCTCTAATAAGCCGAAGTTATCAATCATTGTTTGATCGTAGATTGCAAATAACATTCTTTATGCCTCCAACTTGATGATTGTTGGAATAGCGTCTTCGTTTCTCTGCTTGATGTACTTGATCGCGACATCTCCGAAGAGTGCGATGCTGAGTACGTCTTCATCAGACTTAGCTATATCCTTATATTGTTCTTTAAGGGATTTGAATTCTGGCTTGAGGTCATCAGCAGGTCTATATGTGATGACTTTGTCATCTCCGATGATCTTCTTCTGGATTTCAGGATCGACAGGTGAAGGGAATGCGCCGTACTTACCATGTAAGTATTCGTTGATTTCTTTTGGAACCATCTTGTATCTTTCGCCTGAGATGACGTTTAAGACTGCCTGTGTTCCAACCATCTGTGATAATGGAGTGACGAGTGGTGGGTAGCCCATATCCTTACGGACACGTGGAACTTCTCTTAAGACCTCTTCGTATTTATCCATTGCACCCTGTTGCTTTAACTGGTTCATGAGGTTGGATAACATTCCGCCTGGAACCTGAGCTTTTAAGATGCTTGGGTTGCAGGATAATGATTTTGGATTTAATAATCCGTTCTCGAGGTACTTCTGTTTGACAGGTGCTAACTTAGCAGCAGCTGCAACGAGCATTTCCTCATTGAGTTTTGGATCGTACTCTGTGCCTCTTAATGCATAGTTGATTGATTCTGTGCATGGCTGAGATGTACCGCCTGCAAGTGGGCTTAATGCTGTGTCGATGATATCGACTCCCGCCTGAATGGCGCGGAGGTATGTCATCTCCATCATGCCTGCTGTGCAGTGTGAGTGTAACTCGATAGGGAGTTTTGTGTTTTTCTTTAAAGCGGAGATTAATTCATATGCTGCTTCTGGCAAGAGAACGCCTGCCATATCTTTGATGCATAATGAGTCAGCGCCTAACTTCTCAACTTCCTGAGCGAGTTTTACATAATACTCGACTGTGTGGACTGGAGAAGTGGTGTAGCTTAATGCGATCTGGCACTCGCCGCCGTACTTCTTTGTTGCTTTGACAGCGCACTCTAAGTTTCTGATGTCGTTCAATGCATCGAAGATCCTGATGACATCGATACCGTTCTTGATTGACTTCTCGACGAATTTCTCGACGACGTCATCTGCGTAGTGTCTGTATCCAAGGATGTTCTGTCCTCTGAATAACATCTGAAGCTTTGTGTTCTTACAAACCTTCTTAATCTTTCTTAATCTTTCCCATGGGTCTTCGTTTAAGAATCTTAAACAGGAGTCAAATGTTGCTCCTCCCCAAACTTCTAAAGCGTAATAACCGGTCTTGTCGAGTTCGTTTAAAGCGAGCAAGACTTCATCGGTTGTCATGCGTGTTGCAAAGAGAGACTGGTGACCGTCTCTTAAGGCTGTTTCTACTATTTTAACGCCCATATCTTTACCTTCTTTCCCTTCTTGAAATAGGGTTTTCAATGAAAAACCCAAAATCGGAGACATAATAACACAAAACCCTCTATAAGAGATATACCCCAAACACAAAAAATGATGTTGTTTTTGTGTCGCGGACAATGTGACCGCTTACCAACGAAAAAGGTTGCAAAGTAGATTTATTTCTATTTAATAGAAGCGTTGAACGGAGATTCTATGCCAAACTTTCAGTACGATGTGGTCGGTTCATTCCTTAGACCAGAAGAAATTAAGAACGCTAGAGAAGCCTATCGAAAGGGCGAAATCAGCTACCAGCAGTTAAGAGATATCGAGGACGTTGAAATCACTAAGCTTGTTGATAATGAAGTCAAACACGGGCTCAAGAGAGTTACCGATGGAGAATTCAGAAGAAGATGGTGGCACCTCGATTGGTCCACGAACGCTTTTGCGGGATATGACACAGTCCACCTCGACAGAGTCATTAACGGACAGAATCACCATATCGAACTCGGTTACGTCTCAAACGAAATCAAGTATTGCCCAAATAACAAAGAGATCAAGGACTACGACTTCTTGAAGAAGCTCGCAGACGAAAGAGGAGTGGAGGCCAAGAAATCAATCTCAGGCCCTAACATGCTCCTCATAGATGAAATCTTCCAGTGCGGACACAATGTCCACGCATATTATGGCGAAGATATGGACAAGCTTTTAAGCGATATCGCTAAGGCTTATCAGGAAGCGTTCAAGGATTTATATGCTCATGGATGCAGATTCGTCCAGGTTGACGATACATCGTGGACATACCTCATCGACGAGAGATTCAAGATGAAGGTTCAGATGACAGGCCACACAGTCGAAGAGGCTATCGAGTGGTTTGTTAAGGTAACCAACATGTCTCTTGAGAACAAACCGGAAGGAATGACAATCGCAACTCATTTCTGCAAAGGCAACTTCAAAGGCAAAGGAATGTGGAATGGACTCTACGATTCAATCGCTAACGGCGTAAAGAGACTCAACTATGACGTATTCTTCGTTGAATATGATGATGAGCGTTCGGGATCTTTTGATCCTTGGAAGAATTTCCCAGAGGGAAAGACTTTCGTTGTTGGACTCATCTCAACAAAGAATCCAGTCCTCGAGGATAAATCCTTATTAAGAGAAAGATTTGCTGAAGCAAAGAACATTATCACTGACGACTTAGCTCTATCCCCACAGTGCGGATTCGCATCGGTTGAGGAAGGAAATGACCTCACGCAGGATGAGCAGTGGGCTAAGATTGACTTGCTTGTGGAAATGGGAAAGGAACTAGTTAAATAACATGAAAGAATTTGGCGTTTGCATATGCGGTTTCGGTATCGTTGGATCCGGAGCCTATGAAATCTTACAGAAAATTGGAACATATGTCGTTTCAGTTTTCGACTTACCAACAAACACAAGAGTCCCAGAAGGGCTTCTCGTATCTGACATCGATGATGTCATCAACGATAAGAGAGTCGATTGCATCGTCGAGTGCATCGGCCATGAAAAACTCCCATATCAGATCATCACAAAGGCTTTAAAGGCCGGTAAGAGCATTGTCACTTCTAACAAAGAGACCGTCTCAAATCACTTCCAGGAATATGTTGAGCTCGCAAAAGAGAATCACTGTCACTTCCTCTATGAGGCATCAGTTGGTGGCGGTATGCCAGTCTTATCAACTCTTAAGGGAATCAGAATGTACGAGGAAATTCAGGCATTCTATGGAATCTTCAACGGTACAACCAACTTTGTTCTCGGAGAGATCTTCGACAACAACAAGACGATGGATGAGGCTATTAAAGAGGCCCAGAGATTAGGCTTTGCCGAATCCGATCCAACAGACGACCTTGAAGGCAATGACTTACTTAGAAAGGGCTACATCTTAGGCGCTCTCGCATTTGACCACTCACTCAAGATGGAAAATATCGCAAGATGTGGTATCAAGAACCTCTCACAGTCATTCATTGACGAAGTCAAGCGTTCAGGAAAGATCATGAAGTTCCTCCTTATGGCAAAGATGGAAGAAGATGGAATCCACTATGCAATCGTTCCAACTCTCGTCTCACCTAACTCACGTTTCAACGTCGTTAAGAAGGAATATAACGCAGTCCTCTTCAAGACAAAGTTCCACGAAGACTTATTCATGTACGGAAAGGGCGCGGGCAAGTACCCAACAGGCTCCGCTATCGCTGAAGACGTCGAGCGCATTGAAGAAGGAGTGGATGACCTCAACTCACTCAGTTTCCTCGACACTCCGACAATCCCTCTCATCGAAGCCGATTACCTCGTTGAGGACTGGGATGGAAGAATCTTCCGCAAGAGAATCAAATCCAAGGAAGAGTTCGATTCCTACAAGCTCGTCGCTAGATTCGAAGACAACTTATAATAAAGTCCTCCAATTTGAAGTGAACCTCTAAAGTTGTACCTATACTTTGGAGGTTTTTTATTGTGCACGGTGAACAAAAGATTTATATAATAGAGCCATGAAGTTGTTAAAGAAGGCTGGAATAAGGATATTGACGGTATTGCTTGTCATATTAGGTGAGTTCTTTTTAATTCTTGCAATCATTGATTCGGCTGAACGCTATAACAGATGGCTCTATATTTTGTTGGTCGTTTTACTTGTTTGCACCCATATCGGCTGCCTTTTTAGACTTGCTCTCAAGGATGAGGATGCCGAATCCAAGCTTCCGTGGTTCCTCGTTCTTATCTCTGTTCCATACATTGGGCCAATCGTGTACTTAACCTTTTCAACAAAGCCAATCAGGAAGAAAGAGAGAGAAATACTGCGTGAATCAGAAGAGAAATCAGCACCTTTCCTTCCATACAATGAACAACAGGTTTATATCGATACCTTCATGTACGCGCGTTATTTTAATTATTTAAGGAAAATGACCAATCAAACTGCGACAAAGGGCAATCAAATCAGGTATTTCAAAAATGGCGAAACATTCTTTCCAGAATTATATAAAGCACTTGAAGAGGCTAATGAATTCATATTCTTCGAGTTCTTTATTATTGACCGCGGCGAGGTGTGGGACACGATTCATGAAATCTTAAAGAGAAAAGCCGCAGAAGGCGTGGAAGTCCGTTTGCTCATGGATGATGTAGGCTGCGCCGGATGTCTGCCTGAACATTATTACAAGACTCTAAGAGAAGAGGGAATTCTTGCGTACAAGTTCAATAAATTCAGCCCAATCCTTACAGGATTATACAACAACAGAGACCATAGAAAGATCGTTGTTGTGGACCATAATTACGCATTCACAGGTGGAGCGAATATCGCCGATGAATACGCAAATAAGATAGAAAGATTCGGATATTGGAAGGACACGATGATCGAACTTCAGGGACCCGGCATAAACAACTTCATCTCTATATTTTTGTCCGCTTATGATTTGGCCTCCAAACAATCAAGCGATTATTCTAAATACATGGATTATGAGTATCCGACATTCGACGATGAAGGCTATGCCCTTATGTTTGGTGATAACGGCGGACCTTACGATTACCTGCAAGTTGGAACCAGAAATTACTTGAACATGATAAACGGCGCCCATAGAAACATTTTCATATCAACCCCATATCTGATACCTCCAGAGAGAATCGTGGATGCATTGTGCAGTGCGGTGGCAAGAGGAGTGGATGTCCATCTGATCATCCCAGGCATCCCTGATAAGAAAACCGTTTATCTTGTTGGACAATTGATCGTTGAGAAACTGGTGCACTCAGGTGTTCATGTTCATCGGTATTTACCTGGCTTCAACCATATGAAAACGTGCATCGCGGATGGTGAGGTTGCGTTTGTTGGCTCGATAAACTTGGATTATCGTTCTCTTCTGCATCATTTTGAATGCGGAGTTCTTATGTGCAATGTCATGTGTTTAAAAGATATAACCGAAGACTTCAGTGAGATGATAAGTGCTTCCAGGGAATATGACGTAGATTTCAAACTTAAAGGTTTCAGACGTTTTATCGCCAAAATAATGAAGATATTTACCCCGTTACTCTAAGGAGAGGTTATGAAGAAGATTTACCTATTTCAAGCAAATGAACCATTCTCACATGATGTCTTTAACGGATTAATCAGTGAGTTGATTCCCGGTACAGATGTCTTCTACGAAGACGATATGAACGGTTCTTTCACCGCGGATGCCGAATACGCAATCGAACTCGAAAAGAACATGTACTCAATACATAAGGCCCTTGACGTGAGGATTTCGATCTTGGTTAGCCATTCCTTGGGGGAAGTCACCCAGTACTGCAAGCGTAGCTTCTTGGACTATTTCCCTAACCAATGTATTTATCTTTCTGACTTCTTGTATAAGAGATCGTCATTTGGCGACTTCTATTATGTCCATTATCTCAAGACTGAATTCGAACCGATCGATGACGAATTGATTGAGACAGTGGGGACTTTCCTCCGCTGCGGACTGAACGGCATCAATACCGCCAAGACGCTCGGCATTCATAGAAACACATTCAACTATCGCTTAAACGAATTCATCAAACAGACGAATTGCGATATCCGCGATTACCACAACGCAATGGTTCTCGAACTATACTTCCAGTTCGTAAAAAGACATTAAGAAAAGGCACTCGATGGTGACTTTTTTGCTTTAGTCTTTCTTGTTTCCGTAGGAACGCTTGCCGAAGCTTCTGCCTGACTTGTTTCCGCCGAACGATTTCTTAGCCCCGGAGTATGACTTTCTCTCGCCATAGGATTTCTTAGCGCCATAAGACTTCTTGTCTCCGTAGCTCTTTCTCTCTCCGTATGACTTCTTCTCGCCGTAAGTCTTCTTATCTCCGTAAGATTTTCTATCACCGAAGGATTTCTTTCCGCCATATGACTTACGCTCTCCGTATGGCTTATCTCCATAGGATTTCTTCTCGCCATATGACTTTCTGCCAGCTGGCTTTCTTCCAAATGGCTTCTTGTCTCCGAATGACTTCTTTTTCTCGAAGTGTCCGTATTCGTTCTTGTCATCGCGTGATGTGACGCCTTCTGGTCTCTTTCTAAATGACTTGCGTGGCTTATCCTCGAATGAACCTTCTTCTCTTGGCTCTTTCTTCTTGGACTTGAGATCAGCTTTAGCTTTCTGCTTCTCAAGATTCTTCTTGAGTGTCGCTTTCTCTTTTCCGATGTTTGGAAGGAGGAAGTCCAATCCGTCTGTCTCGGCATAGACTTTGACTCCTGCGTTGATGAGCGCTCTAGCGGTGACGCCTAAGCCCTCGATCTTCATGCCGGAGAATGTTCCGTCGTGGATGTATCTGCATCCGCAAGCAGGGGAGCCATCCTTAAGGATTGCGATATGAATTCCTAAGAATTTGCATAAGTTGACCGCCTTCTCTGCTGATGAGTTGTAGAGGAAGGTGACATCCTTGCCCGATTTGGTTATGACCTTGCTGCTTTTGATCTCAGCTGGTTCTCTTGGGATTGATAATCCGCACTCGACTTCTGGGCAGAATGGGACTAACTGATATTTCTTTTTTAGCTTCTCGACGAGAGGGAAGTAATTGTTGCCTCCGTCGTACTTTGTGTTATCGCCTAATAAGCAGGCGCTGATTAAAATCTTTTCCATACGGCGCAAAGTATATCTTCTTTAGAAGTTCTTTTCTATAATCTTTGTACTAAAATATGCATATCATGACAAAAGTGGAGAATTGGAACGTAATAATCGATGGCGTTGAGCATCCATGCAAGGTTGAGTGGAAGCGCAAGAGAACCATCAGATACTCCGTCAGAAAAGACGGTTTTACCCTTTATGTGTCCGCTCCATTCGGTACATCTAAAGATTACATTAGGAAAGGCATTCAGACCTATATGCCTAGACTTCTCAAGAAATTCGATTTCGAGAAACCATCAAACGATGACGATGAGGTGTACATCTTCGGTGAGAAAGTCTATCTCCCCGATTGGAACCAACTATCCCAAAAAGGCCAGACATCTTATTTAAATAAGAAGTTGCTCCGATATGTTGAAGAGAGAACAAAAGAACTGGCGATCATCATGGGAGTTAGAACCCCATACAAAGTAAAGGTCAGGAACATGTCATCAAGATATGGCGTCAATTCCATTGCGACGACTAGTATCACCTACTCAACGATACTTGTTCACTACTCAAAACCGATAATTGATTCGGTCATATTCCATGAGCTCACACATGACCGCGTGAGAAACCATTCTTCTCGCTTTTATAGCGAACTCTACAAATATTCTCCTGATTACGATAAACTGCATGCTAAACTAAGGAAGCACCAATACAAATGAGCGAATTAATCACATCCAAAGACAACAAACGAATCAAAGAAGCCGCATCCTACCTCGATGGCAAGGGTGACTACTTTCTTGTTGAAGGCTTCCATTTAGTCGAGATGGCAGTGGAGTCAGGCCTCGCAACAACCATCTTCACCCTCAAGGATTACAAGTCAAACGTTCAGACGTTCATCGTCAATGAGACCGTTTTAAAGAAACTCGTCACAACAAAGAATCCAGAAGGCATCGTTGCGCTCTGCAAGAAACCAACAAACGGAGAAGTAAAAGGCAACAAAGTCCTTTACCTTGATGAGGTTGGAGACCCTGGAAATGTCGGTACACTCCTAAGAACTGCCTTAGCCTTTGGCTATATGGATGTTTATCTCTCCAAAGGGTGCGCAGGTGTATACACGCCTAAAACGCTCATGGCATCGCAAGGCGCCATCTTCAAACTCAACATCATCGAAAGTAAGGACACTCCAGTCAATGACATCAAGAATCTCAAGGACAAAGGATTCTTCATCATGGCAACAGACCTCAAGAGCTCGCTTCCTCCAAAAGACATAAACGTCGAGGGAAAGAAGTTCGCTATCGTTCTTGGAAACGAGGCTAGAGGAGTGGCAAAAGACATTCTCTCAACTAGCGATCAGGCTGTCCGTTTGGAGATGTCGGGCATCGATTCCCTCAATGTCGGAATCGCCGGTGGAATTTTAATGTATCTTTTTAAATAAAAAGGTCTAATATATTCGTTACATTTAAAGGAGGAAGATTATGAACAAGAAATTGATACCAGTATTCTTAGCATCTGCCTCTTTGTTTATGGCTTCATGCGGAAAACCAGCCACATCAAGCAGCTCTAAACCGGTTGAAACAACATCTGAGACAGAGGAATTCAAAGTCTCGAGAGCGTTCAGATACTTAGATTATGACCTTCAGGAAATCGCGGAATGCGATAACGCCGGATGGTACTATAAACCAATCGAATCACTTGATTATGACGTCTACGCAGACATCATGATGAAGAACAGCACCGAAGAAGAAGTACCTGAAGAAACGGAAACCGAACCAGAAATCGCCACTCAGGCCGATGAGGAAGAAGAGGAAGTATACGTCTATAATCCAGAAGATTGGACGGGACTCGGAATCGGACTCGATATCGAAGATGGTTCCCTCATGCTCAACGGCAGAAAGTCATCAAGCATTTCAGGTCTCACAGGAGAACTCTTACTTAATGAAGTAAAACTTTGGGAAGTCACAAACGGAATCGAAACATACCAAAAGGTATCAGGCATTAAAGGCTACTTAGACGGAGAGACATCCGCTTTGTACGTCGATTTATCAAATGCCTCACTCTTAAGACTCGCTCTCGTGGAACTTGTAAGAGAAGGCTATCCAGGCAACGATGAATGGAACCTCGCATCCAAGACCAAGATTTCCATGGATGAAACCGATACGATGCTCTTGGGGCTCATGATGCCATGGTCCGATAGAAGTGCATCTCTCTACACCAGAGTAATCGAATCCATCAAGACATCATACGGCGAAGAAGGATCTGAGTATTGCTATTTCGATAACTCAAAAGTCAAAACAGGCTATTACCTCAATTGGATAGTGAACGACTTCTCAACCCTCACCGATATGTTAGGCGACATCATCGATGGAACCTCATACCCAACAGTCGTCAAGAATTACGCAAAAGATTACATCGAAAGCTATGCCGACTATGTCGACGACTTCAAGATGAACCTCGCATTCTCTTGGACTCAGGATGAGTTAAGAAGCGTGAGTATGACGGTACAAGCAAAGCTTAATGAAGAGAAAATCATCTCAGAATTAACCGCAGACAGCTCGATATACATCAAGAACATCTCATTCGAGGGCAAATTCATGCCTCTCACCGATAAGGCGGCAGAGTTCTCATTGCCAAACCTCGATAGATACGAGGAGATGCAGGAAATCGTTGGTCTAACCGATCAGGAAAGACCTGGCATCGGAGATGTCGGTGACACATCACAAGACGACATAGACGCCTACATCGACGCAATCAAGGATTGGATCGAAAATAATGGCGGTGAAGGAGGAGACGGTGACGGATGGATTGATGAAGTCCGCGACTGGATTTCCGGAATAATCGGCTAAAGAATTCCTCAGCAATGAGGATTTTCTTTTTCCTCTTTATAAAAGAGAAATAAGTGTTTAGAATATATCCGTTCGTTGACGAGAAGAGTAGTCTAATCGAGTCTCCTTAGTGGGAAGGATGAATAGAGTGACCATCCTAGGATACATTAGATGAAGTTCACCTCTGAGAACGGAGATGAGAGTCTCCCCGTTGTGGGTTATAGCTAGTAGCGCATCATAATAATTTGATGAACAAGGATGGCACCGCGGGTATACCGCTCCTGACGCCGTCTTTTTTATTTATTTGAAGGAGGCATTTATGGCAAATGCAATCGAGAGAGTAATCGAGATCAGAGAAAAGGCACTCGGTGAAATCAAAGAGGCAGAGAACCTTGAAGGTTTAACTGCTATCAAAAACATCTACCTCGCCAAGAAGAGCGAACTCACCGCACTCATGGGCCTTATGAAGGAACTGAGAGCAGAGGAGAAGGGCTCATTCGGTAAAGCTATCAACGACACCAAGGCCGCAATCCAGGAAGCTTGGGCAAAGAAGGCTGCCGAAATGGAGAAGAGGAAACTCCAGGCACAGTTAGAGAAGGAGACAATCGATATCTCCCTTCCAGGCGAAACCGCATATGTCGGTCACATCAACCCTTACTATGTAATCATCGACGAAGTATCGGACATCTTCGCCGGCATGGGATTCGAAATCGTTGAGGGCAGAGACGTTGAGACCGATCACTTTAACTTCGAATTATTGAACGTTCCACAGGACCATCCAGCAAGAGATATGCAGGATACCTTTTATATCAATGAGACCCAGCTTTTGAGAACACAGACCTCAGCAGCTCAGGCTCACACAATGCTCGCCAAAGGCGGAACAGAGCCAATCAAGATGATTTGCCCAGGCAAGACATATAGACGTGATGAAGACGATATGACACACTCACACCAGTTCTCCCAGATTGAAGGATTGGTCGTTGCACCAGGCGTTTCACTCGCTGATTTAAAGGGTACACTCGAGCTTTTCGTTAAGAAAATGTTCGGTGAGAAGAGAGAAGTCAGATTCCGTTCAAGCTTCTTCCCATTCACGGAACCTTCGGTTGAAGTCGACGCTAGCTGCTCAAACTGCGGCGGCAAAGGCTGCAACATGTGCAAAGGCACCGGCTGGATTGAAATCGGCGGCGCAGGAGAGGTTCATCCAAACGTCTTGCGTATGTGCGGATATAACCCAGATGAGTACTCAGGCTTCGCGTTCGGCGTAGGCGTTGAGCGTATCGCAATGCTCAGATTCGGCATCGACGACATCAGACGTTTCTACACAAACGACATCCGCTTCATCAAGGATTTCAACGCTAAATAAGGAGGGTAGGCAAAATGAAGATCTCATTAAATTGGTTAAACCAGTTCGTCAAGATTGACGACATCACACCAGAAGAGCTCGCAGACAAGCTCACCTTCGCTGGCATCGAAATCGAAGAAATCACAAAACTCGCAAGAGGAACAAACTTAACAATCGGACACATCATCGAATGTGAGAACCACCCAGACTCAGACCACCTTCACGTCTTAAAGGTCGATGAGGGCCAGTACGGCATTCACCAGATCGTCTGCGGCGCACCTAATGCACGCAAAGGCATCAAGGTCATCGTCGCAAGAGAAGGAGCCGTCCTCCCAGAAGTCACAATCGTCAAATCCACAATCCGTGGCGTTGAATCAGACGGCATGTGCTGCGCTCTTTATGAGTTAGGCGTCGATAAGAAGTACTTAACCGAGAAGCAGTGCGCTGGTATCGAAGAGTTGCCAGAAGACGCACCAGTCGGCATCGATAACCCACTTTCCTACTTAGGAATTGATGACGTTATCCTCGAACCAAACATCCTCGCGAACCGTTCAGACATGAACGCAATGGAGTCAGTCGCTCTTGAAGTCGGCGCTCTCCTCAATAGAGAAGTCAATTTCCCAACTTGGAAAGTTGAAAACAAATTCAAATCAGAATACACAGTCGCATCCAATACTCCAAAGTGCCCAGAATTCGGCATGAGAGAAATCAAAGGCATCAAGACAAAGCCATCACCAAAATGGATGCAGAATGTCTTAACTTCAGAAGGCGT
>DCHU01000051.1:0-5775 GCA_002314915.1 Caryophanales bacterium UBA1744 | reverse complement strand
ATGGACGACAAGACCTACACCCTCCAGAAGGGCGACCTCCTCGTCACAAGCGGTGGCAGAGGCATGTGCTTAGGCGGAATCATGACCAGCAAAGAGTGTGAAGTCGATGAGAACACCACCCACGTCTTACTCGAAGCAGCATGGTTCAACCCAGCATCAATCAGACGTACATCAAACAGATTGGGACTTGTCTCCGAATCATCATCCCGTTTCGTCAAGGGCATCAACCCAGACCAGAACGAGTACGTCATGGAGATGACATGTGCCCTCTTAAAGGAACTTTGCGAAGCAACAGAAGTCTCTGAGACAGTTCACTACGACACACTCAACCACGATAAGAAGTACGTTGAGACAACACTCGCATACATCAACAACAGACTCGGCACCTCATTCCCAATGGATGAAGTAGTTGAGGTCTTGAGAAGAGACCATCTTGAACCAGTCGTCAACGGCGACACCATCAAGGTTGGCATCCCGCACAACAGAATCGACTTAAACGAGCCATGCGATGTCTCAGAAGAAGTCATCCGTTTACTCGGATTCAACAACATCCAGTCAACAATGCCAATCGTCCAGGTCAACGGCGGATACACAGTCAAGCAGTCCAACAAGAGAGCTATCAGACGTTACCTCCGCAACCAGGGCTTATATGAGTGCTTAACATACTCACTCGTCGACGAGAAACACAAAGATGCATTCGCATACCTCGACACAAACGAGAACTACAAGCTCTTGAACCCAATGACAAGCGATAAGGAATATCTCAGAAAGAACACTCTCTGGAGCCTCCTCAACGTCGCAACATATAACGTCGCACATCAGGAAAAGAACCTCGCATTATTCGAGGTCTCCGATGTTGATTCAGTCGGAAAAGAAGGTACACAGCTCTCAATCGTCTTAGTCGGAAACGACAAAGTCAGAGGTTCTCTCGAAGAGAAACCATACAGCTTCTACCACGCAAAAGGCTTAGTTGACGCAATCCTTGCTCTCCTTGGAATCAAAGAGAACAGATACAAATACGTTAGACTTGTCTCGGACAAAGAAGAGTTCCACCCAGGAAGAAGCGCATCCCTCTACATCGGTAGAGACTTAGTTGCAGTCCTCGGTGAATTACATCCAAATGCACTCAAAGAGCTCGGACTCGGAAAAGTGGCAGTGGCAGCAACAATCAACCTCGATTACCTCCTCAACGTCAAGACAAGCATGGATAAGGCATCAGTCCCTCCAAAGTTCCCATCAGTCAGCCGTGACCTCGCTCTCGTCCTCAACAAGAAAGTCTCTTACGAAGAGATCAAGAACGAGATCAAGAAGACCGACAAACTTGTCGAGAATGTCGAAGCGTTCGACGTCTATCAAGGCGATAAGATCGACATGGGCAAGAAGTCACTCGCAATCACTATCTCTATGAGAGATAAAGAGAAGACTTTAACAGACGCTGAAGTCAACGTCGTCATCAACAAGGTCATCTCAGTCCTCAAGATGAAGTTCCTCGCAGAGGTCAGATCCTAATGCTCAAAGTAAATAAGTCCAACATCATGAAGGGAAGAGTCCTCTCCTACGAGAGCGATTCAACCTTTCCTGGTTACGAGCTTACATACCCAATCCTTGCGATCAAGGAATGCCATTATGAGGCTGAGCTAGAGAAGATTGGCGAATACAAAAACGTCAGCTTCCGCATCAAAGCCGTCTTGACTCTCAGCGATTCAAGAGATGGAGTGGCATTCGACAGGAAAGTCAACGTCAACGAGTCAGTCGACATCCTCGACGTCGAAGACGATACAGGAGAAGGATTCGTCATCAACGGACACTACGTCGACCTCGATGACTTATGCATCAGGGTTCTCCACGCCTCGCTTCCGATCAGAGTTACGAGACCTGAGGCGAAAGTGTTCGCAAGTGGTAAGAATTACTCTGCCATGACCGAAGATGAGTTCAACGCTCAGCAGGAAAAAGAGAACGAATACAATCCAGCCTTTGACGCCCTCAAGGATTTGGAACTAGACGAATAGTTATATTGCAGACTAAAGTCTGTAATATCGCCTAAAAACAACGAAAACAGGCCAGTTCAGGATATGAGCTGGTCTTTTTGCTATTCGTCACAAAGTTACATTTTTACCTAATTTTTTCTTGAAGGGTTCTATAACGCGTGATATTGTTATTTCGCAAAGGTGGGAAAAAGTGGGAAGATACATTGGAACGTACAACAGAAGCCTCGATGCTAAGAAGCGTCTTCAGTTACCTGCAAAGTTAGCTGACGTCATGCCTTCTAGGTTCTTTATGCTCCGCGGATTCGACGGCTGTATCGCAGTTTACGAAGAGTCTGAGTACGAGAAACTTCTCTCCAGAATCGAACCTATGCTTTACGAGGGACCATCCAACTACAAGTTCATCCGTAAGATGATGAGTTCAGTCCGCGAATTAGAAGTGGACAGCCATGGAAGAGTCAGCCTCGGAGAAGAAGTAGTCGCCAAGTACAACCTCGGTTCAACTGTCATGGTTCTCGGAATGATCGACCATTTCGAAATCTGGGACCCAACCAAGTACGATGAGTACGCTAACGACGAAGAGGAATCATACGAGGAAGCAGCGGAAAGAGCTGCTAAGAGAAATGGGTAAGCACATCTCGGTGCTTCTCCAAGAGACCATTGACCTTCTCGATATCAAGGCCGACGGCATTTATGTCGACTGCACACTCGGCAGAGCCGGCACAAGCGGAGAGATTCTAAAAAGAATCCCAAATGGTCATTTATACAGTTTTGACGTCGATGACGAAGCTATTCGCGAATCAAGCGAGAAGCTCTCGAAAATCGGCTCTAATTACACCATCATTCGATCCAACTTCCGACACTTAAGGAAAGAACTGGAAAACCTAGGCGTCACTAAAGTTGATGGATTGACAATCGACCTCGGGGTATCGAGTCCCCAGTTCGATGAAGGTGATAGAGGCTTCTCTTACAAAGAGGAAGCCAGACTCGACATGAGAATGGACACTTCCAGAGCCTTCTCAGCGCACGATATAGTCAACACCTATAGTCTCAACGATCTCGCAAGGATATTCAGAGAATATGGTGAAGACCAGGATGCATATCAAGTAGCTAAGTTAATCGTCAAAGAAAGAGCTGTAGCTCCAATTGACACGACGACCCAACTAGTAGACATCATCAAAAGAGCTAAGCCTAAGAAATCCCTTCTTAAAAAGGGTCATCCGGCCAAGCAAATCTTCCAGGCCTTAAGAATAGAGACCAATGATGAATTGGGCGCTCTAAAAGAGGCTTTGGACACAATGGTGGACCTCATTGCTCCAAACGGGGTTGTGGCCATCATCTCCTTCCATTCATTGGAAGACAGAATCGTTAAGAAGAAGTTTGTCTCATTATCGAAAATCGAGGGTGACAGACATTCACTGGCCGTGAGACCAGAAGATGTGGAGGTAGCTCCATTCATCAATCTCACAAGCAAGCCAATCGAGGCAAGCGACGAGGAACTTGAGTTCAATCACCGTTCCCATTGCGCAAAGCTGAGAGGTATCAGAAAGAAAGGAGAGTAGTACTATGGTCATCAGAGACAAGCTTGAGAAAAATGGCAAAACCAAAGGTCATTACATCGTCAAGAATTCTTTAAGTATTGCCATGATCTCCTTCGCTATCATTGCTTTATCAGCCATCCCAATCGGCATCAGCGTCAAGCTCGCCGACAAGGTTAAGGCAGAAGCAGAGGCTTATTCATCATCACTTATAGAGGAAGAGGAGACCAGCGAGAGCGAGTCTATTATCATCCCTGAGGGTGCTGAATAGCTAAGGGCATTGCAAATACTATAGAGCCGATGGGGTAGTTCCAATCGGTTCTTTTTTATAAAATTAGTAGTTTTCTAGTCGATAAATTAGTAAATATAAAAAAATACTAATCTTTCTTATAGAAATCATTTGTCATCGAATATATTTATTCTATAATAGAATACACTTATGGAAAACAGAACGAACACAGCAGTCATTGAAATTACAGACACATCAGTAAAATTTGCAGTCGGCTATTGCATCAACAAGAAGCCGGTTGTCGTGTACACAAAATGCGAGCCTTTACCTGAAGGCGCGGTTGTGCAGGGACGCATTGTCAATGACGCTCTCGTTAAAGAAGTCGTTTCCAGATTCCTCAACATTGATGACGAGTCAGTAAGACGCAAAGTCAATGACTTAACAACAATTGTCATCCCGCCAAACGGGTTCAAGAATTTCTTCTCAGTGAAAGGAACGCTTGGCTCCGATCCAAACGGAATCATCTGTCCTCAGGATTTATCAAACATCGTTAACCAAGCTCTCAAGTTACCTATCCCTGATGGCTCAGCCCTCGTCGATGTCATCCCTTCAAAATTCACAGTCGATGGGAAGGATATCCCGCTCGAAAAGCTTTATGGGTACAACGGAAAAGAGTTGACCTCAAGACTTTCGCTCCACACGGTCAGCGAGTCGACGCTCAATGAGCAAAAGATAACTGTTCAGCAATCCGGATTCAGAACCGACAGAGCAGCGGTTGCTCCATTCTGTGCGGCTGCATTGATCGCTGAGGAACCTGAATGTCCAAAGCATTACTTCTATGTTGATTTCGGTGCGAGACTCACATCGGTCACATTAATTGCAGAAAAGAACATCCCACTCGAGAATTCGACATTCTTATCGAAAGGTGGAGATGACCTAACCACTTATATAGCAAACAATTTGCTCTTAGAGCCAAGAGAAGCCGAGAAACTCAAACTCAAATTCGGCTATCAAGACGCTCAATACTCATTCCAGTTACCTATCTGGGAAGGCGTTAACCTTCGCGGCGAGAGCGTAAAAATAACACAGGACGACTTGAACAAGGTGCTCGTTAACTTCTTCAATGAACTCAACCAGTACGTTGCAAACTCAATCAAGACCATCCATGACAAGCACGACAAAGCCAATCCAAAGGATTTCGTGCTCATCGCATCGGGCGGCGCAACAAAGCTTCGTGGCTTCATCAAGCTTATCGCCCCATTAAAGAACGCAGTAAAAGACATACAGCTCTACACACCAAAAGTGCCTGGTGCTAGAGACCCAGGATTAATCAACCTTCTCGGTTTGATTGCAATCAACGGGGAAAGCAAAGAGCACACAGACGGATCATTCCGTGGAATGTCTACATTAGTTAGGCAGTAAGGAGGAGATTTATGGAACTCTCTCAGGAACAATTAGAAAGAATTCGTGACCTCGACAACTTCGAACCAGTTGTCAACATCGTCGTCATCGGTATCGGCGGTGCAGGAAATAACGCAGTCAATAGAATGATCGATGAGGAAATCTCAAACGTCACTTTCTATGTCGCGAACACAGATAAGCAGGCATTATCAACAAGCAAGTGCCCAAATAGAATCATCCTCGGTGATGAAACAACCCGTGGACAAGGCGCAGGCGCAGACCCAGAAATCGGTCGTAAGGCAGCAGAATTCTCCGCAGAGGACATTCGTGAAGTCGTCGCTGGAGCAGATTTGGTCTTCATCGCAGCGGGTATGGGTAAGGGCACCGGCACAGGCGCAGCACCTGTCATCGCTAAGATCGCAAAGGAAATGGGCGCTTTGACGGTAGCAATCGTCACAAGACCATTCCAGTTCGAAGGAAAGCAGAGAACATCCAATGCCGCGACAGGCTTGAATAACTTAAGAGACGTCGTTGACTCCATCATGGTCGTCTCAAACGACAAGATGCTTCAGTCAGTCGGTACTCTCGACAGCGCAGAGGCATTCGCAGAGGCGGACAAGAT
>DCHU01000053.1 GCA_002314915.1 Caryophanales bacterium UBA1744 | reverse complement strand
TATGCAAATGCGGTCTCTAAATCATCCACACTCATTCGTGGTCTAGTAACTGCTACTCTATCAAAGTATGGTTCTAAGAACTCTCTGATTAGTTTCTCTTGGTTCTTTGACTTATTGAGTGAGTCATAGAGTTTCTTAAACTTCTTGCCAGGTACTCTATTCATCTTGTTAACGAATTTGACCATATCATCTTCATTGAACATATACTCAACCATCATAGATGAGGCAATCGCATTGAATAGTCTCGTGTGTTTAGCGTCATCTCCTTCATAGATGATAGATGCACCAAATGCTGCACCAGCACCTGCTGCTGCCCCAACGAGGAGAGCGCCGCCAGTTGATACCGCTGCTGCGCCGAGTCCGGTTACACCTGCGGCTGTTGCAATTGCGGTCGCACCTACTCCTCCTACATAACCTCCGAGGACTGATGCTCCTATAGAAATGAGATTCACCGTATATTGGGCGCCGGATATCTTCTGGGTGGCCAATCTATAGGTTTCCGGTATTGAGAAAAGAACGAGGGTTGCAACGGATAATGCCGCTCCACTCATGATTGCGTTCTTGGATATGATGTCTTTGAATATGGCAGTTCTAGATAACTGGGATATGCCAACATGGGATATAAGGGTCATCAAAGCGGATTTACCTCCGTTTAATGCGCCTTCTGTCATTGCCTGTTTCATATTACGTGTCTTGCGATATGCAAAATATGTATTGATAACAAATGATATTGAGAACACGACTAAAGATGTGATTGTTCCTGTCGCAACATCGTATGTTAATGACTCTATTGTGCCCGCTTTAGTGAGGTTTACGGCTTGTTGATAGGTGAGGTTGCCTTTTCTAATGAGGTTATAGGCTTCATTTGGATCGGTTACTCCAGGAACTTTGCCTTCTAGTATCTTTCTTTTCATGCACTCTATGGCTTCTAGATACTGATCGGCAGGTACTTCTAGTTGCATATCGCCGTAGGCGTATGTTCCATTCTCGCCTTTAAAGGCTTGGTTAACTGATTTTGCTGCGGAACTGCAGTATTTGCTTTGGATTTTTACTCCATCCACCATTCTATCTGCACCGAATTTAGCGTTGTCATTGCCCACCACTTTTGCGTTATGGCCTTTTAGGTTATCGATGATTGTGTTGGCTTGTTCAGCCATCCAACCACCACCGTTGCCATCAGGCATATTGCCTTGGCCTGCTCTTCTAGTTAAGGCTTCGGTTTCTGCAAGCAAAGCGGATGGTGCAGCTGCAACGGTTGGGTTCATCTGTCCATCATCTCTATAGATTTCACCGATGATGAATGATTCCTCTTCTTTGTTTACTAGGGATATCTCTCCTACCGTTTTATCGCATGCCACTCTAAAAGCGCCTAGGCATGAGTTGCCTACTAATAGGAGTTTGTTGTTCTTATCTCTAAGATCATTGAATGATTCTGGTCTGAAGTATGGCCATGGTATATAGACGAGTTCTGATGTCTTTCTGTTATCTTTGGTTTGGAACTTCTCATCTTTGATGGTTACAAGCGTTTTAAAGAACACACCTTTATTGGTGATGGCCACTCCGTTAGCGCGTAGGTCTATTTCACAATCTGCCCATAATAGGGTTTGCTCTACGGGTATTGGGAATGCCTTCTTTATCTTCTTTGCTTCTTTAGAGGTCAATATTGTTGGTGACATTCCAAGGTTTCTTATGAAAGTCACCGCATGTTGATCATCAATGGTTAATATGGAGTGATTGACTAGTCGTTGATAGTCCTCTATCTCTTGGAGGGCTTTCGCTTCTAGTTCTTGGTTTCTCTTCTCTATGTCTTCTTTGATGGCATTAGAAAACTCTGAAGCGGTTTTGTTTATTGCTTCGGTTACGTTGTCGAAGGGGTTCTTTTTAGGTTCCATATTATTCTTTACTATCATCCATTTCGGCGTTAACCGCTTCCGACATCAAAACACTCCGGATTAATACCGCTATTTCAGGGATATTCTTTTCTTTAAACTCTAGAGATATATCAAGTCCGTTTTGTTGCGTTTCAAACATCAAAGGTCCACGAGTCTTCTTGCTGATAACAAACAGGTTGAGGCCGTTTATGGCGATACACATTCTTGCACCAAAGTAACTGAGACTGATGGTTTTCGAATCCTTCTTCAGGAATTTGATAAAACGCCGAATAAGTGCTTTTTCCTCTTCATTCAGTTTGTCAAGGAAACCATTGTGTTTTCCGGTCTTTTTACTAAACCATTTTGTGTACCCATATTTTTCTTCGAGGTATCTTTTTCCGGAGTTTGTCAATTTGAGCAACTTGTAAAAAGTAACATAACAAGCGTAGGTTTCTTCTCCTTCAGTTAGTTTTTTCAAAGAATCCTCAAATTCAGTCTTCCTAACATTTATTGAATTATTTTTAAAATAATTAAAGAAAGGATGCGTTGTGAGTCCCTTCTCCAGAACGTGTTTGCTCTCGTTCCCTCGAAGAATATTCCACGCCGTCGTATCTCCGTAATTCCAGCCATCAGAAGCGATTAGTTTCAATATCAAATCATCCAGGTCATTCAGAGAAACATTCCGATTATCCAAGTCTTCACATGCGGTTTCGCTTTCACATTCTTTGGTGGATTGAACGCTCTCTTGATGGGTTTCTTTCACTTGTGGAATTGACCCCAATACCTTCTTACCCTTATTGGTGATTCTAATAATGTTGTAAAGCCCTTGGACGCAAATCGTTGGTTCATCAGCGGACAACATGGCGTCTATGCAATCAGACAATGCTATTTTTGTTATTTTGCGAGCTGACAATGCACCAAACATGGCAGAATTATCCAACCCTCTCTCGGTGACGGTCTTTATGTTTTTGCCAAGAAGGACAGAGATCAGAACAGTCTTCCCATAATGCCACCCAGTCATTGCGACCGTTTTTAAAACAGCCACTTCCACATCATCGTCTTTGTCAACCTTAAACACTTCTTCCTGTTCTTCTACAACAGTTGAACTATTCGCGTTTGGATTTGTAATTTCTTCATCCTCACCATAGCTGAGATTGCCCGTTTGGAAATGTTCCCTATTCAGTTGCATTTCTTCGGTTTTCATAGGTTCTTTTGATGCCGCCTCATCCCATTCGATAGGTTCAAATTCCTTCTTCGATATTGAATATCGGCAGCCAGTTCCATCTGGTTTGTAATTTGTGCAGCCTAAAACAAATCCTTTCTTTCCGGTTTCCTGAATGACATATGGTTTAACAACGAGGTAGCCATCAATGCAGTCTGGGCATTTCTGGATGCTCAGTTTTCCACCTTTAGGATTGTTGGTTAAGAATCCACATATTTCCTGTTCATTGGTGCAACAATACATCTCGAAACCCATTCCCTTTTTATAACGTTTTCTAAGAGGGAATCCACAAATAGGACAGGTGTACTCGGTTCTCTTCAGTTTCTGCGGGGCAAAATTGCCAAACACCTTGATATCTTTGTAATCATTCATCAATTCGATAACGAACTTTGATGGGTGCTTTTCAGGTGAAACGATGAACACTCTGTCTCTCGTTCTTGTGAGAGCCACATAGAACAACCTACGTTCTTCCGCAAATTCGTAATCTGTATCGTTTTTGACGACAAGCGACAAGATAGGATCGTCTTCTATCTGGGAAGGGAAACCAAATCTGTCATCAATCGCATTAATCAAAACAACTTCGTCGTAAGTAAGTCCCTTGGAGCTATGAGCAGTTAAGAAATCAATCAGGATATCCGGATGTTTTAACCAGATTAACTGATGCTTGCTTTCGTCATAGTCAAACAAAGGAGACGCACAAAGTTTTGGAGCATCAAAATTAAATCTTCCAATAAAGAGAATTGACGCCTTGTCCTTTGTGTTCAGTTTCCTTCTTTCATAGATAGAATCCAATATGGATTCAACCACCACAGCTTTCTGTTGCGTGACACCCATGGAGCTATATTCCTTAATGCTGTCCAAATCGCTGTCGTAAGACATAATGACAATTGGGTCAGTCAAATGTTTATTGGAAACGAGTTCTTTTCTAAGCTGCTTTTCATTTTTCTGAACGAAAGTGCCTGCAATATCGATAAGTTCCTGGGAGTTTCTATATGTCCTTGTAATAGGGAGTATTATTCCTTTTCCCATCTTCCTTGTGAACTCGGTGAATAATGTGACATCGGAGCCGGAGAACGCATAAATCGATTGCCAGTCATCTCCCACCGCCACGAACTTAGCCTTGCATATGGTGGATAGTTCTTTTGCCAAGTCAAATCGCTGATACGAAATGTCCTGATACTCATCAACTATTATGTATTTGAAACTGAGGTACTCTTTTTTCTTTCTCGCTTCCGAAATCAACCTAACAGAGTTGTTAATCATGTCAGAGAAATCGATATATCCATTTGAAAGCAAATCGTTTTTGTAGAAAAAGAACGCCTCTTTTGCAATCTTTAAAAACAATTTAGTTCTTTCATTCTTGGTTTGAATCATCCACTCATCAAACTTGTTATCTGAATAATTGTTGATTTTGAAATTGCTAATGAAACGAGTTAAGAGAGCAAGCAACTTTGAATAATACTTATTGTCATTGCCGTTCACTATCTTCTCTACAAGAGTCTTCTGGTCTATCGGCCTTAGCTGATATCCGTGTTTCAAGAGAGACTCACCGAGGTGTTCAGAAATGCTCTTACCATCAGAATACTTGCCAAAAGTGTAGATCAAGTCGGTGTTGTGGCTCTTATGCAAAGAGACCTTTGTTTTTATTGAGTTCCGATATTTCTCAATCTCTTCCTCCGGCCTATTAGGGTTTTCTCCGCGATCGTTTACCAGTCCAAAATGCTCTAAGTACGAGTTTTTGCCATCTTGGAATATATGAAAATCCGGCAAATATGGCCTTGATGTCCCTTTTATATGGTGAGGGTATGGGTCCTCGTATCTATAATCAATCCCATTAAGGAAAAGATAATTTGCTATTGTAACTTCCTGAACGCTGTTTAGGTTTTCCTTTAGAATTGTGATTCTCTTGTGAGTGTCTTTTTCGATGATTTCTTTAACGTTCGGTTCAATATCTTCTTTTAACGCTGTAAAGTTGGCAGTTCTCAAATAATCGCAGAATTCCTCAACAGTTTTCCCTGTGAAAGGGACGTTGAAATAGGACCCAAAGAAGAGAACCAAATTCCTCATTAGCGATTCATTCTCTAACACGTATTCCGAAAAGAACCTGTCCATAGAATCGAACAAGAATCCTTCGGTGACCGGTTTTTTCTTTTCGTCCTCGTGTTTTAATATCGCCATTCCACAAGAATGGAAAGTGCAAATTGGGCAAGGAATTTGTAAATCTTTGTTAATTCTTTCTTTTAATTCGCCAACCGCTTTATTGGTGAATGAAATGACTAAAATATCCTTTGGGTCGATGTGCTTAATATCAACCAAGTACTTCACCTTGGCGGAAACGGTTGTAGTTTTTCCCGCTCCAGCTCCTGCGACAACAAGCGTATTGTCCTCCTCAGATAAGACAACATCTCTTTGTTCGTCATCTAGTTGGATATTAGGGTCGCATTGTTTAAGGATGGTATCCAAATAGCCCTTATACTGAGCCTTCTTCCTGCCTAGATAAGAATCATTATGGGCCTTCAACAATATGTTCTCGTTATCGAAATAATCATTAAATTGATTGATGTCACCATTTCTCAATCCATTTTTCTTGAGGTAGCTATCGAGAATGCCACTCCTTATTACGGAACCAATATCATCATGGACCGTGTGGTATTTCTCTATCAAATGGTCGTACTCTGAAAACGGAATATACTCATCTGTGGATAACAAAGCTCTGAACTCATTAATAGCGAGAACGACTGCCGATTTATCTCTGTTGGCTTTACCCGCGCCAAAGAGAGTATCTAAAAACCCCATAGGGTTATTATAGGCGAGAAATAATATGAGTAAATGAAATCATCCTTATTTTGAAAAGGTGAACCATTTATCGCCCTCTTTTATGGCGATCGTTCCATCTTTAAACATGAGCCAGCAGCTGAATTTTTCCACCTTTGGCCCAAACACATCGCGGATAACATCTACGAAATCTTCCTCAGTCATAAACTCTATAACATCAATCAATTCCACTCTTTCATCATTTAAAGAAATTGTGTTGTTATCGATATTTATTTTTACCTTATTTTCTTGTCCATGCTTTGTAAAAACGCCTTCATATATCTGACTGTCAGTATTCTGGAAGCGCATAAACCTATCAAGTGTCTCTAATGCAGATAACGATTCTGCTAAGGCAACAGGGTCAATCTTGTAGCTAACTATATCTGGACTATTCAAATCCACTTTAATCTCTTTCTTTTCCATTAGCGTTCTCCTTCATCTATTCATCCCCATTCATCATCAAATCCAATTTGAATTTGAATGTGCCCGCCAATAATAAAAAGTTATCTGACCTCATAACGCTATTAAGCACTATCTTGGTGATTCCATCATCGTACATGAGTTCCAGTTTTCCTGAGAACCCATCTTTATTCATAGAAGGATCCACTTTCATGCACTTTGTGACAAACTCAAAGGCGGTATCCACTAGTTCAGTGAAGCCATCTTCTGAAATGAGATATTTATCAGAGAATATCTTTGTTGTTTTCTTATGCTTTTGGGCGTTCTCGGGCGTTTCAACCGCGTATTTGGTAAATGTTACGATACCGGTGTTAGAGACGTCATAGACGTACTTTCTTGGGCCGTTATAGTCACTCGTGCACTTCGTGTACTTGATTCTATTCACTTTGATTCTTTTTCTTCCCATGTTATTCAGTTCCCACAAGGGTTTGCATCTCTTTTCTAGATATGCCTCTGTTATCCAATATATGTTTAGCGAGGGTTGATAACTGCTTCTTGCGTTTCTTCATCCATCTATGAACTTCCTTATAGCAACGTTTGATGAACTTGTTTGTTTTCGTATCATAGATGGTCTTTGAATACTCTGAGGCTTTACCTAAATC
>DCHU01000002.1 GCA_002314915.1 Caryophanales bacterium UBA1744 | reverse complement strand
CGAGAAGCTCAACTGCCGCAGCGGCGAAAAATCCGTCTGACAAACCTCTTAATACTATGTATTGATCGAAAGATGAAGGGATTGCCTGAACAAGGAAAACCGCAGTGAAAAATACTGTCAACAATAAACTTGATATTATCCAATTTAGAAGTATCTGTTTCTGTCTCTTTAACATGCCGATAGTCTATACTTTTGTCCGCGAAAATGATACAAGAAATTGACGATATTTGCTCATACGCACACACAATCTTTAAATAATAAAATAAATATAATCATTGAATGTTTTTTAACCTAGTGTATTTTTATTTAGGTCAACGAAAGGAGAAATCGAAATGAAGAAGAACAAATTAATGTTAATCAGCTTACTCGCAATCTCGTCAATGACTGCTTGTGCTAGCGGTGAGAAATCCAGCACTCATGCAGCAGGTGATAAATGGACTGATATGACCGTTGAACACGCAACCATCCCTGCCGGAGGTTCGTTCTTCGACTCATGTAACCCAACAGTCATTTTCCACGACAAAGACGGAAAAGAGCACGACTACACAGAATACAAGAACATGACAACATATTCTGTTACTGATGAACAAGGCAACACCTATGGTGGCGGCGAAGCTCTTAAAGAGGGCATATACACAGGCCACGCAGTCGTTAAGAACCGTGAAGCAACAGTCAAGATCACTGTCACAAACGGAAACCCAGAAGTTGCTACAGAAGGCAAAGGTTATAAAACCTATTACAAGAAAGATTTCGAAAAATTAGCCATCATGAAACACAAAGCATGTGGATCACTTGGCACAGGAAAGTTCCCATCAAACGGAACACCAAAGATGATTGTTATCCCAGTTATCTTCCAGGATATGGTCGGAGGCTCAGATGAGTTCACAACCGACGAGATCAACTTACTCGAGAAGGCATTCTTCGGTAAGGCAGAAGATACAAGCTGGCAGTCATTGAAGTCATACTACTACAACAGCTCATACGGAAACCTCGATATCGGAGGCGAAGTATCAGATGAGCAGTATGTCTCAAAGTACACCCAGGACCAGGCCGAAAACATCGGCGCTGCAGCAATCGTCAAAGACGCAGCTAACTGGTACATCAACAAGAAAGGCTTATCCACAAAGGATTATGACTATGACGGCGATGGATTCGTCGACGGAGTCAACCTCATCTACAAGACAACAAAGCAGAACAAGTCAGACGGCGGCAAGGACTTCTGGTGGAACTACACCTCAGTCTGCGGCTCAACACCAAACGTTAACAAGCCAACAGTCCAGCGTTATTTCTGGAGCATGTTCAGCTTCGTTAACACACGTTACTATGCAGCCCCATCTATTGATGCCCACACTCTCGTCCACGAGAACGGACACTTAATCGGATTGAATGACTACTACTCATACGACACCGATTCAACTGGCGCTAAGTCAGGTGCACCTGCAGGATGCGCAGACATGATGGATATGAACGTCGGAGACCACAACGGCTACTCCAAGATGCTCTACAACTGGTTACGTACAGACGCTAACGCAAAAGGCCTTAACGTCATGAACGTCGACGGTTCAAGCGACAACTTCACAATCCACCTCAACTCATACACCGATCAGGGCGATATGATCGTCGTCAGAAACACAACAGATGACCCATGGAACAAGACTCCATATGATGAGTACCTCGTTCTTGAATACTACACACCAACAGGCGTTAACGCAGGCGACTGCAACGGATACGGCGAGTGGAAAGAGAACATGAACAACACCGCTGCTAACTGCGGACCATACAAGAACGCAGGCTTGCAGATCTTCCACGTCGACGCAAGAATGGCTGCACAGTACGGCACATATCAGGGCGACAAGATCACAAGAACAGGATATGAGTACTTCGATCCAATTCTCGATGCAGAAGACCCAATCCCAGAGACAGACGTCTTCAACGAAGACGGAACATGGATGAGTGCTCCAATCTGGTTATCAGACAACACTCCATCAAGATCTGGTTACGTCAATGAGAACGGCAAAGTCTCAGTAGATGGCAACATCCGCGAGATCAGCGCAATTCTCTCATCAGGCGTCGATGGCTTAACAAGCTCATCTTACTACAACCTCTTCGGCGTTCAGTCAAACCTCTTTGGAACAAAGGAATGGGCAGAGGCACATGATTACAACTACATGGCTGGCTCAAACACATATTCCAACTTCAGAGTCAGAGACTTCTTCAAGCACGGAGATGACGACTTGATCTGGAACGATGGTTCCAAGTTCAACTGGACAATCTCAGTCGAGTCACAGGACGACAACGGATGCACACTCCACTTCGTCAACAACGCTGCTATCAAGTAATTTCGCTGATAACAGCAAATAATTATTTACAATAAGAAATAATTCGGTATGGTAAATAACCGAAAAGTTTGAAAGGAACAAAAATATGAAAAACAAAATTTATGTCCTTGCTCTTACCGCACTCCTCGGATTAGGAACAATCACAACAGTTGCTTCATGTGCAGGCGATAACCTCGGCAAAGTTGAAGCAGACAGCATCAAGTTCACAAAAGACGCAGTCCAAGAGATTGAAGTCGGAGAAACAATCGACTTAGCACAGTACGTCAAAGTCTCACCAGAAGACTGCAAGTGGAAAATTGAGGCTAAGACAGCAAACATCAAGGTCAAAGGAACAAAGATCACTGGCACAGCTCCAGGCGCATTCAAGGTTCAGATCACCGCTGGTGTTGATGAGATGTTAAAGAACTACTCAGGTGTCGTCATCTCACACGAATTAGCAAACCTCAAGAAGGCAGCAGCTAAGATCGAAAAGGGCAACTACACAGCAGCTTTACAGAACGAAGATGGACTCTTATCAATCGCATGGCACGATGCTAGCTACTTCGGCTACCTCACATTCGATGACAGCGAAAACCCAATCGTCGACGGCTTATTCACATTGAAGAGTGGGAAGACAGCTGAATACACAATCACAGGCAACTGGGATCTCGATGAAGACACAATGCTCCCATCCGGTGGTACATTCGGAGTCGAGCCAACATACTGCGCTCCATTAGATTTATATGACTTCGGCGCTGCAATCGAGTTTGAAGGCGATGAATTCGCTGACAACGAAGATACACCAGACGTCGTCATGACAGCTGATGCATTCGACGCACTCGCACCAATCCTCTGCGGCGTTGACATCGCATCAATCGAAAAGGGTCTCTCAGCAACAGTTTCAACAATCTACGCTTCAGCAGACGATGCAGGAAACATCAAGTTTGAGCTCGCAACAAAGTCTAATAAGGCAATCTGCGAACTCGACATCATCAACGTCGGAACAACAAAGATCGCTGATGTTGAAGACTATGCAGCTTCAGGCAAAGAGCCAGAACAGCTCAAGTTCACAGCATTCGAAACATTGATGGCAGAAGGTCTTGAGAAGAAGAACTACACACTCAACGGCGCTATCGAAATCGGTTACTATGACGCAAACGATGTCTGGCACACAACAGACAACAAGACAGTTCTCTCTTCAATCTATGAGAACTGGGGCGAGCTTGAACCAAAGTCATATACAGCATATGTCGATGGCGAGACAGACTACTCAATCGACAATGACACAAAGGCAGTTTCAGGCCACACAGTCAAAGACGGCACATTCTACTACATCGACGGAACACTCGGTGAAGACGGAACAACATACACTTGGGAGACAGAAGCTGGAACAAGCGAAAAGGTCAACTCAATCTGGGTTAACAACCTCTCAATGTCACAGCAGGGCTACACATCACACGCTGCATTCGCAATCGGTGACTATGAGCCAGAGATGATCGCTGCAATCAACTGGGCAAAGATCGAAACAGGCAAAGATGGCGTAATCACAGCAACAGCAACTCCTTATGGAGATGAAGGCCACGCTTTAGCACTTGGTATGGCACTCGTTCCACAGTATGGAAACGGCTATGCATGGATGATGAGCACATTAAGCTCTTCAGCTTACCCATCAGCTCACTGGTATGACTTCTTCGAAAGACAGGAATACATCGTTGACCCATCCGCAAAGACAGTCACAATCAACACAACACTCCAGGGCCTCACATCATCAGGCAATACATACTACGGTGTCCGCTTCGTTGTTGAAATCGGTTCAATCGGAACTTCATCCATCCCAACCGGTTATCCAGACGTTGCATTCGCAGCTTAAGTTAAACCAACAAAAGTAAGCCTAGCGAAAGCTGGGCTTTTCTTTTATAAGAAAAAGGCCTGATTGCTCAGACCTTAGACTTTATTTTTTGAGTTCGGATAAACGACGCTGGAGTTCCCTGATTCCCCATCCGAGTTTACGTCTATCACTCTCCTTGAGGGCACGGGCTTTTGCAAGCTGTGACTCAAGTGACTTCACCTTGGATTCAACTGGGTAGTTAGGGTTGTTGACGTTGCATCTAAGAACCTTCTCTGATGCTAAAGCATCTTCGAGTTCTGGAGAGTGTTTCTCAACTTTCTCCGGCTTTGGTTCTTCAACCTTTTCCTCAACCGGTTTTTCAACTGGTTTTGGCTCTTCTACAGGCTTCTCCTCTTTTTTCTTTGAAGCAGTCTCTTTTTTCTTTTTCTCCGGTTTAGTCGTTTCTTTCTGTGGCTCCTCCACTTTAGGTTCTTCAACCACCTTTACCTCTTCCTTAACTGGAGCGGGTGCTGGTTTTTCCTTTTCAGGCTTTACCTGTGGTTTTGGTTCTTTCTTTGGAGCCTCAGATTTCTCGATTGTGGCTTTGAAGTCTTTCTCGGTTTTCTCAACCTTGATGAGGTATGAGTTGAATCTCAGCTCATGGCTCTCACCGACTGTCTCGAATTTGAATTTGTCGAGTCTAGACTGCAAATCCTCTATCACGATGTTTGCCTCACCGTGAACCGCACGGACATATTCCACCTCTTTCTTATGTGGGATGATGGAGTTTGAGGTGCAGGCTTTGATTGTTGCCTCAAGCGAAGTTGAACCGAATTCAAACCAGGCTTTTGGCTCTGCTTTTGGCTTTTTAGGTGCTTTTTGCTCAGGTTTTGCTTCCTCTTTCTTTTTCGTCTCAACTGGCTTTTTCTCAAGGTTTTCGCTTAATTTCTTAAGGGTTTCGCTGAGTTTTTGGCCATCATAGACGAGATTTAAAGATGAAACATCCTTCTTATTCTCTTTATTGATGAGGGATAGCTGATTGTTTATGTCGTTTATCTTTCTATCGGTTGGATAGTTAGGGTTCGAGATGTTCGCGCTGATCCTCTTGTCGTTTGCCTGAAGGGCTAAAAGAGTTTCTGACATCTTAGGAGCGGATTTAATCTCCTTGACGTCTTTTGGAGCAGGAAGTTCTTTCCTCTCCTTCTTTGGTGCTGCTATCAGTTTAGGTGCGTTAGCTCCACCATTCTTCCTTGATTGTGACTTATATCCGCTGTCGCCTGGGTTCTCTTCGAGTGCGCCATCCTTATTAATTCTCTTAATGATGATGTATCTGCCTCTCTGCGATTCCAGATCGTTCATGCTACGGAGTTCTTTTGCTAAAGTCTTGTCCTGAGTGATAACAAGGATTTTGTTCTTAATTCTTAATCCAGACACAATCGTATACAGTGCGTTATCGAGGAAACCGTCATCTGATTTGGATTTCCAAATCGTGAATGCGTGTTTTCCGAATAACTTCGTATCGTGATTGATTATCTTCAATGCTCGAAGTGCTGATACTCGCAAATCAGGTTTTTCTCTATTTGCGGAATGTTTCTTCAATTCATCAAGTACTTCGCCAAGAATTACGACTTCTAGCTCACCTTTCCAATAGCTTTTGGATTTAACGAGTAAATCCATGAATGCCGGAAACGAATCTTCCATCAAGGAACATGTGTCCACGAATACGTAATTAAAGATTAAGAGCTCTTTAGCTAGATTCGAGGGTTTCAATTCCTCTATGTACATTAATGCATGTATCTCCTTTCGGCTGACATTGTACACATATGTGTTAAATAATGCGACTTTTATCTCAAAAAATGCGCATATCATGACAAATCGGCAAAATAATCATTGAAATAATTATTTTATGAGATTAGAACTAATCAGACTTAACGTTAACGTTAACATCGACAGGAGATTTTTATGAAAAGAAAACCTTTATTAGTGTTAATCTGTATTCTTGGCGCAGGAGCCATGATTTCTTGTGGTGTCCAAAAGGACAATTCATCCATCGACAACACCTCATCAAATATTGCTACTAGCGAAATAATTGACACGTCTGAGACACCAATCTCATCAGATATTCCATCATCAGAATCAGTTGAAACATCATCCGACTCACAGATAACATCAGAGTCTTCAGTCACCTCATCATCAGAAATCACATCGAGCAGTTCCAGTTCATCAAGCTCTAGCGAAGAACCTCCAGTGCTAACTGAGGTGAGAGCGATAATTGTTGATGACTATAAGCTCTTCGTCGGCAATCCAATGATGTCCGTTGATAACGGCGAATATAAAGAGGTCGAACCGAATAGCGATGGAACATACACTTTGAAGATCGGCGCCAAAGTGAGACTCACTATGGCCGATAAGGAGAATTACGTCGCGGTTGGCGCAAACATCAATGGCACAGACTACAAGATCAACGCAAACGGAAACGTCAACTTTGTTGTTGAAGAAGATGAGCAAGCGAATGTTAAGGGCGATATCTACATTTACGCCCTATATCAGGATATAACCCCTATTGGAAAAGAGTACTCAATCGAAGTATCCAACTCCGCACATATCACAATGCACGTCTTCGATGAAACAAAGAAGGTTGAAATCGACTCTGTGGATATGAATGACGAGGTGTATATCAAAGTTGAGACAAGAGACGGTTACAAAGTAAAAGAGTTAACCGGATACACCGTAACCGACGTATCAACCGGATCCAAAAAGGATATTGAAATCAAGTATAAAGACGCGGATGACATGTATTATTTCAAATGTCCATTCTCCTCTAGCAAGAAGATCATCCTCTCGGTTACCGAGATTGATGCGACAGCCTTCGCCAAGAGCGATATCCTCGGAGACTACTTAATCCTTAGAACCTACGGTTTAAGCGGATCTGACACATATATCGAGAGCTTCACAACCACTACCCTCAACATTAATGATGCGGGTGAAATGAAGTTCTATAAAGGTGGAACTCTCGCAGAGACTATATATGCGTCTGAGGATAAAGACGACTCATTGGTCATCCTAGATGGCAACTCAACCATCAATGCAGCTAAAGGAAATAACCTCCTCGTCTTAGGGCATTCAACATCATCATACATCTCACCACTCTCACAGAATTCAAAAGACATTTGCATCGCCTTAAAACAAAAAGAAGGAACAGCCAAGGAGGATTACGTCTTAAAGAATGAGGTATTCACGATTAACGGCGTTACCTATGGAACATTCAACTTCTATTTGAACGATGATTTGTACGCATCATGCTATATCACAACGGAGAATAACAAAGTCTACACAGACACCACATTAAAAATGTGGCAAGGCGAATCACCAAGAGATGATAAAGCTGTCTACGACATCATGAAAGGTTCTGATAAGCTCCAATCCGTCGGATACATTGATGAGGGCGGCAAGGGAAATAGAGTTCTCGTTACCGACTACGTTAACGGCTACACCAACGCCGATCACACATTGGTGTTCGCATCAAACGAGAGCGCTGTGTATGATGGCGCAACATATACCGTCTCGTCAGAAGACGCCGGACTCAAATTGCTCAATCCAACAAAAGAAGTTCATATCACGCTTAATAATGACGGAACATTCACAGTTGTCAGCGAAGCTGATGTCATCAAGAGCAAACTTGATATCGCAAACAAGGTGTTTAGCGGCAAGTATTGGGACAACTTCAGCGGAGATGAACCATACACCGTTAACGCAACAGTGACGTTCGGAGACTCCAACGAAAACATCACCGCCACAATCTTAAGCGCAACATACAACAAGTACTTCTGGTCGTTCTCTGCTACATTCAACGAAGAGACGAACATCTTAAACTGCACAATCACAGACAGAGGATATGGCGGCCAATCCGCAAACACATATCCTGCGCTCGGAAAACAGTTCACCATTCTTCTTGAAGACGGAAAACTCACATTCAAAGACGATTGGACCGGCAACCCAACAGGTTACTTCAAGAACTGCGTATTCACATGCGCTGACTTCAAACTTTAATTAAACGAGGTTTTACAATGAATAAAACACTTAGAAACATCATGCTTCCACTGCTCACGCTATCTATGTTAGCGGTCAGCTGTGGAACACCAACAAAATCAAAGAAAGACGAATTCGTCGAAGAAAGTGTCGTCACATTATCCACAAAAGAGATTTCCTCAGGAAACTTAGGCGGATACATGATTGAGATCGCAAACGACTCATTCCTCGAGGCAGACAACACTTACGCGTGCACATACTCGCCTAATCTATCGGACACGACAATCGATGTCCGCAGCTCTAGACCAGAGAGTGCAACGATCGAGATGACCGGAAAGAACGCATTCAAGGTCGTAACACACGCGGCAGGCGACTCAATCCTCACCATTTACGATGCTGACGGAATCGTATGCTACAACAAGGTACTCCACGTAAGAACACCTTACGCACCAGAACAGATCTTGAAAGCAGTAGCCCACTACGATATCTACACATCGACCGGAATATATGGCTCTTATAGATTCGTCGTCACAGACGTCTATAAGTCATTCGCAACTGCAGTCGTTTCAGGACAAGAAGTCACAGCGGAAAAGACCGGCAAAGCCGTGTTCGATATGGATTATGAGGGAATTGCGGAAAATTCACCATTCGATGGCCATTTCTACTATTACTCATGCACCATCGATAAAGAATCGTCAGACCTCCCTGACTTAATCAAGGAAGTCTACATCAGCAAAACCGCTGATCGAATCTACGTATACTACGCTGAGTCATCAACCAGCACCGAATACTACTTGTTGGAAATGTTCCAACCACAATCTCTCAAAGGAGGAGAATAAATGAAAAAGAAAACATTATTGGTATTAAGCGGAATCCTCACAATCGGATTACTTGGCGCTTGCGGACAGAAAAATCCAGACACCTCCACGTCAAATGGCGGAACAGACAACCCTACAACAAGCCAAGGCGGACAGCAGTCACAGGTGGCTGAGAAATTCAAAGTCGTCGTCTCAAACGTTCCAGATGGAATCACCTATGAACTCGACAAAACCGAGGCCGAAGAAGACGAGGATGTCACATTCACAATCAAGAGCGTCGCAGAAGGCTTCACAATCACCGGCGTTTTGGTGAACGGGAAAGCAATTGAAGGCGCTAATAACGTCTACAAATTCAAGATGCCTTATGGTGGCGCAAGAATCGTTGTTAACTACAAGATTTCGGGCGACATCACAATCGAAGGCGAAGGTTTCGCATGCGCACTTACGCAAGGTGCAGATGGCATCTTCAAGGGCACAGCAAAAGTCGCTTCAAGCGCTCAGTCAGCTAAGTTCAACTTAATGGTCAACGGAGCAAAGCAGGACTACTACAGCTGCTATGACTACGTTAACTCATTCGGCAACATCCAGTGGACAGGAACTTCAGAATACGGCTTTGCCGTAGCAACAGGCTGCACATATGAGTTCAGATACAACCCAGCAGCTGAGGTCCCATTCTCAGTCGTGAGAACAAGCGTTGATACATTACCTAACAGTGCGGATAGCTTATATAGACTCTTCTCAGGCGACGCAGGAAGCGGAATGAGAGATGAGACATGCAACCCACTCAACTTAAAGAACGCAACATACTCCATCACCGATTCAAGCGGAGATGAATTCTTAAACTACACATACAACTACAAGAAATATGTGAACAACACTTCCCTCGCAACAATCGAAGACCTCCAGAACGAGGAAACCTACTACACATACAAGCAGGCAGATCTCACAAAAGACGTATTCACAGTTGTCGACACATATCCAAAGGCACTCGGAAACAACGATTACTTCAGATATGACAGAGACCCGTCAGGATTAGATCAGTACTCATACCGCTGCGACTTGCAGAAGGATGAAATCCTCCGCGAAGGAAAGTGGTTTGATGAGACAAGGTGGCTCACAAGCGAAAGATACGGCATCAGAAACGTCAACTGGTCCGCACACGCAGGCAACGCTCTTGAGCAGGAACTCAAATGGGCTTATAGAGTCGACTCAGAAACAGCAGTCATCAACGCTGCAAGCTACACAAAGTACGATGTTGTCTCAACTCCATTAGACAACGGCGCATTCAAAGTCGAAGTCGATTCAGTTATTGAAAATAACAGAAGCGGAACAGGCAATGAGACAGAACAACATGACGGAAAGATCTATGACATCGATTTAACCTTCAACAAAGAAGGCAACATCACAGCGATGACATACAAATACACCGCATATAGCAAAGATAAGTGGGATTTCACAAAGCATGAACCTGCAGCTAAGGTCGGTGTCACAACAAAGATCAATTACACCGCAGAATACGGCGATCCAAACGCAGGAAAACCAGACTTCGATGTCGAATCATACTTCATCCAGAGCATCAGCGATGTCACATTCAGCAACGCTGCAGCTGGTGGAGATGACCATGTCGGATTCGGTGACTATGTCTGCCTCCACAACACGGAAGGCGACACACCAAAGAACGTCAAGAATTTCGCATATGCACCACAGACCGCATTAGACGCATGGCAGTATGAGGTCAGCGGAGACTCCGAAGGACTCTTAGACTTCACATATACAAAGGCGGTCGCTGCAGGCGTTGGTGAGACAACAATCACAGTCGACAACCACACCTCCAACAGCGGAGTTACCTACAACAAGAAACTCAACGTCAACTACTGCAAGTCAATCGGACAGTTCTACTTCACAGGCACTGCTAGAGCGGATGAATGCGAAATCATCTCCGGTGACACAGCATCATTCACAGTCAAAGCAACCGCAATCTCTGGATATAACTCCACAATCGTCCCTGTTGTCTACACTCCAAAAGCATACGTCAAGAAGACAGTCAAAGATGAGTTCGGAGAAACAAAGACCGTTAACGAGTCAACAGACTTAATCGAGTTCTTAAGAACCGATGAAACAATGACAATCAAAGCAAAGGCTGGTGTGACAGAGAAGACAACAGTCTATATCGCAATGATGTCTGACTACTATGGCGAAGGCAAATCAACAACAGTCTTAACATGCGTTGTCTGCCCTAACACCTATGGTGACGAAAAGGTTGCAAACACAACCTGGAAGACAGGAACAGGATACTTCGTCGACAAGCAGGGTAATGCACTCCTCGACTACATCCAGATCGACTTCAAGGACACAACCGGCACAATCAAAGACGTCGCATATGATGACTCTGGTAAACTCGTCTCAACAGACACATACAATTTCACATACACCCAGGACCTCATCGGCAGAATCAGCGCTAAGTTGTCAGGTCTCGACTTAGAGTCTTATACGGCATCACTCAAGAACTACACCTGGGATCTCCAGTTAGAACTTCAGGAAGGCCATCTCGGACTCGCATTGATGGCAAGCAACTTCACATACGAAGGATCTGAGGCATTCAAGATCTTCGGCGACTGGGAAGCTGATGGCGATGATGAGTACGGTTATGAGTACACCTGCACTCTCATGGAATCACTCGACAAGGTCAAATAGTCATGAGCAATTCCAAAACACTTAAAAACTTATCTCTCTTAGTGTTCTCCATATCCACTTTATGTGGATGTGGGGCCAAAGAGGTCAAACCAGAATCTCTTTATCAGGCATTAGAGCTTTTGACCACGACCAAGAACTACACCTTCAATCAAATGGTTGGAGATGAGATTGCTAGAAGTTATGTGGTTTCAGAGAACGCGGTTGGATGCTTCAACAAAAAGCATCTCGAGCAAAGTGACTTCTATCTCGTCGCGGACAAAGGTTTATATAACGTCACCTACGAAGATGGATATCGAAAGAGCGAATACATCCTCAATGAAGACGGAGACTATATCAAAGACCTCTTCGCGAATGATTACATAAAGACGCTCTATGGAGTGGATATCGAAGATGTCATAAGCGATCCAAGCGCTTCATCCTTAACGGTTAAGAGCAGAGACTTCAAACTCGGATTCCTCGGAATCGTCGGCCTTTCAAGCACGAATTACGCAGATATCGAGTACGTTAAGGCGAACTTTAACGGCATTCTTGAGTTAGAGGTCAAGTTCTTCGATAAGAAGGATGTCTACTCATACGAGGTTGATGACTTTGGCACTTCATCAATTCCTTATGCTGACCAACAGGTCAAAAGGAAAAGCGGAGCATTCATTCCAGATGAAGACCTCTCCGCGATGAGAGCGCTTATAAAAGGCAACAATTTCAAACTCGACTCATACGACGTCATCGAGGAGAAGTTCTATGCTCAGGAATGGTTGAATCAGAACTATTGGTTCTCAACATATGGCAACTATGGCTATGTTGCGATGAACCATGTCACAGATAAAGCGGATCCTGATGATAAAGATGTCAAAGGCTGCTACATGTTCCAGGTCCAGGATGGACAGCTTGGATTCTATGGCAACCCATTATCGGACACCACCGACATCGCTGAATTTGAGAACTACCCTTCCAAGATGAAGACGCTCAACAACCTTCAGTATCTCACCAAAGGTGACTACGAATTGAAGAGTGATTACAAATACAACGGAGAGGTATACTCACTCACCAACAAAACGCTCGTATATGATGTGCTCGGCTGCTTCGGATTGCTCCCAAGCAAAGCCTCAGATGGTTCTGTCTTCAAATACGCAGAACCTAGGGCAATCGTCATGGATATCGATATCGATCCAATATATGACATCGGAGACGAGAAGGCAGGCAAAACCGAAATCACCTACATCTACGTCTTTGATTACAACGGAACCGAATATGACATGTATCTCCCAATGCACAGCTTTGGAGAGGCAAGCATACCGGCTTTAGATAAATATCTAGAGACATTCAACAACGGAAACTAACGTCTTCAATTCGAAGGCGTTTTTTCTACGAAATAGACTAATACAAGGCTTTGACGTGAAAATGCGCTTAGTTGAGCAAATGTTGAAGGTGTTGACCTCAAAAGAGCCAAAAACCACCAAATCCCTTAAGGGATACATTAGATTTGCATTTAAAAATTATTGTTATAGACTAATACCACGATGAAAGACGTATCAGAAGCGGTTGGAAATAACATTGCGAACCTTCGCAAAGCGAGAAAACTCACCCAGGGTCAGCTCGCTGAAAGATTCAACTACACAGACAAAGCAATATCTAAATGGGAACACGGCGATGTGTGCCCTGATGTGAACACACTTCAGGAGCTCGCTGATTTCTTTGGCGTCACCCTCGACTACATGACCCACTACCACACCGAGGAATCCGTCATTGAGGAACACTCAAAGGATCCAGGCGCGGTTAGAAGAAATAGAATCATCAACACCGCTTTGGTGTCGGTATTCTTCTGGACACTTGCAGCGGTCATCTTCTGCGCAGCCCTCGTCATGAGCAAAGACACACCGATGAGCAATGACATCTTCGGACTTGGTGACAACTCCAAATACGTCTATGCATCAATTGGATTCGTTTGGGCTCTCCCATTCACCGCCTATACAGTCTTCTATTACAATTGGAGATGGGGCAAATACACAAGAAGAACACCTTTATCACTTGTTGCATTGTGGTCAACCGTCATAGCAATATATGCAACGGTATCAATGTCGGTTGATAACGGTTGGGGACTGTGGTTCATATTGTTCCTCGGAATCCCTCTGACAGTCGTATTCATCTTCATCGGATTCAATAGAAGAAGAAAGTTCACGGAAATCGAATAAGAAAACGGGTTAGACATTAATCTAGCCCGTTTTTATTACGCATTTGCAGCGGTATCAAACTTATATGTTAGTCCTTCACCATTCACACTCACGATGTAAGAGAGGTTTGGTTTAACCTGCTGTCTCACAATGAGGTTAGCGATGAATGTCTCAACCGTGTCTTCGATGTATCTCTTTAGCGGTCTAGCGCCGAAATCAGGCGAATACGCATCCTGGATAATCTTCTCTTTCAAATCGTCGGAGAAATTGAAGATGAAGTATTGCTCAGCAAGTCTCATCTGGAGATCTTTGAGCATCTTGTCCACGATCGCTCTCTGGACTGAACGGTTAAGTGGGTTGAAGTAGACAATCTCATCAATACGGTTCAAGAACTCTGGCTTGAATGATTTGTGTAATAAGGTATCGACCTTATCCTTCTCACCGTTCAACATGAACTCTGAACCTAAGTTGGAAGTCATGATGATAATGGTGTTCTTGAAGTCAACCAAGTGGCCTTGGCTATCGGTGAGTCTACCTTCATCGAGCAACTGGAGTAAAAGGTTGAAGACTTCTGGGTCCGCTTTCTCAATCTCATCGAATAAGACGATAGAGTATGGGTTACGTCTAACCTTCTCGGTCAACTGACCACCCTCTTCATATCCAACATATCCTGGAGCCGCACCAATTAATCTAGATACGGAATACTTCTCCATATATTCAGACATGTCGATACGGATAATGTTTGATTCGTTGTCGAACAGGGCTTCCGCTAAAGCTTTAGCAACTTCGGTCTTACCAACGCCTGTTGGGCCTAAGAATAAGAAGGATCCGATTGGTTTATTTGGGTTCTTGATACCAGCCCTTTGACGGAGAATTGCATTGGAAACGAGGGAAATTGCTTCGTTTTGTCCGATAACGCGTCTCTTTAAAGTATCTTCAAGAGTTAAGACTTTTTCTCTATCGCCCTTCTCAATACGAGATACTGGGATGCCCGTCATTCTCGCAACGATCTTAGCGATTGATTCCTCATCAACAACCTCATCGATGAGTCTTGCCTCACCATCATTCTTATTGGATATCTCTTTGATTTTTGCCTCTAATTCAGGAATTGTCTGATACTGAAGTTTGGATGCTTTCTCATAACTTCCATTTCCGAAGTAAGTCTGTAAGTCCAACTTGGCTTTCTCAAGTTCAGTCTTGAGGCGTTTGGCCTCATTGATATCTTCCTTCTCCGCTTTCCACTTCTCGGTTAAAGAATCTCTTGTGGCTTTAAGTCCATCGAGTTCCTTATCAAGGTCGAACAGTCTCATCTTAGACGCTTCGTCTTTTTCTTTTGATAAAGCAATGCGTTCAATCTCAAGCTGTCTGATCTTACGTTCAACCTCATCAAGTTCGGTTGGCATGGATTCCACTTCCACTTTGATTCCTGCACAAGCTTCATCGATTAAATCGATAGCTTTGTCTGGAAGGAATCTATTTGTGACGTATCTATTAGATAAGGTTGCCGCTGCAACGATTGCGTTGTCGGTGATCTGCACGCCGTGATATGACTCAAATCTCTCTTTAAGTCCTCTTAATATCGAGATGGTATCCGCGACTGTTGGTTCACCAATCATCACGGTCTGGAATCTACGCTCAAGCGCTCTATCCTTTTCGATATATTGTCTATATTCATTTAGTGTTGTTGCGCCGATACAGTCAATCTCACCTCTAGCGAGCATTGGCTTAAGCATATTGGATGCGTCTAAAGCGCCGCTAGTTCTTCCTGCTCCAACGATAAGATGAATCTCATCGATAAAGAGGATGATCTTGCCGTCGCTGTCTTTAATCTTTTTTAGGACGTTCTTTAAACGTTCCTCGAACTCACCCTGATACTTAGCGCCAGCGATTAATGCGCCCATATCGAGTTCGTATATTGTTTTGTCTTTTAATGTATTTGGAACATCGTTGTTGACGATTCTTTGAGCTAAACCTTCAACGATTGCGGTTTTACCAACACCTGGTTCGCCAAGCAAAATAACGTTGTTTTTTGTCTTTCTGGCCAGTATTTGCACGACTTTACGTACTTCTTCGTCTCTTCCAATAACTGGGTCAATCTTGCCTGCTTTGCACGCTTCGTTGATGTTTCTGCCGAACTTCTCAAGGATGTTCTCATCATTTTCATAATTCATCTGCATATGAGTTACCTCCTGTCATAACGACATCATCATTATAGTACCATTTTTAGCACTCGCAAGTGTTGAGTGCTAATCATAAATCCCTAATTTTAATTAGATTGAAAATGATATATATCGTGGTATATACTCTAATGGGGGTAAGAAAAATGATAACAGCAAAGATTTTTGAAAACGGAAGGAGTCAAGCAGTGAGACTACCAAAAGAATGCAGATTTGACACAAGCGAGGTCGCAGTCAAAAAAATCGGGGATATCGTTATATTAATCCCCAACAAAAACGAATGGTCCTCTTTTGTAAAAGCTTTGGACATGTTTTCGGATGATTTCACGTCTAACGGAAGAGATGATCAGATGCAACAGGAGCGAGACGCCTTATGACGTATATGCTCGACACCAATATTTGCATCTATGCAATTAAAAATAAACCGGTGGCTGTCTTAGAACACATCAAGAGACATAAACCAGATGAGTTATGTATATCTTCAATAACATATGCCGAATTATGTTGTGGCGTAGAGAAGAGTTCAGCTGTCGAACAAAACAAGATTGCTTTGATGCTTCTATTAGCTAATATTGAAATACTTGAGTTTGATGCATACGCTTCAGAAAGCTATGGCAAGGTCAGGTCCCTCCTTGAGAAGAATGGAACGCCAATCGGTTCGCTCGATATGCTAATAGCATCTCATGCAAAAGCAACGGGCTGCGTTTTGGTAACCAACAACGTTAAAGAATTCCAAAGTGTGGATGGATTATCAATTGAAAACTGGGCGGATTAACGCAAAAAGAAAAGGATTGAGTCCGCTAGCTTATAGACAACAATCCTTTGAACAGTTAGCATTAAGTTAGCTTATTTATACCGGTCCAACTTAACCGGTGCACTACATTTAAAGTAATTTGTATCATATAAAAATACCTCCCTCACCTAATAGGTAAAAAGAGGTATCAAAAGTTCGTATTTTCACAAAAATTTCTTTAAAATAATCAATTTTTTGTAAACAAGATAAGAGTGGCATCAATCTGCATCAATCCAATCTTGTAAACAAGATAAGACTAGCCACAGTTCTGTGGCAGAAGCTTGCGCCATCGCATGTGTAGTAACTGGGATACCCAGCTTACATATATAAAAGCAGGAACTCCAATCAAGGAATCCCTGCCATGCGTCAAGTAGCGTTAGTTTTGTTTAAAATATTTTTTAATTTCTTCTTTTATTTCTTTCCTCTTATCTAAATTTAAGCATTTTCCCGTTTTTATTTTAATAGAATAAACTGCACCACGATAAACATACGTCTCTTGAATACTGATGATATCCTGCCAAGCTATTACCATTTTCTCTTTTCTTAGAATATAGATGTGTATTCCTATTTCATCAAATGATACGAATTGGAATATAAAATAAAATCCAAAAGTAGAGCATAGAAAAATGATTACTATTGGTATCAAAGCAATAAACAATGCTAATTCTTTTTCATTTGTCAATGTTAGTACAACAAATGAAGTAAGCACAAAAACTAGCATAGATAGAAGAAAGCAAACAATTTGATATTTATTTTTTAAGTACTTCCTGCTCATAATACACTCCACTAAAAATTAGACCTTATTTTTCCATATAGCCAAGATACTAGATCATATATAGTTTCAGTACCTCCCGCTATTAAACCAGACACGAATCTCAAGGCAAATTTAGAATTCAAATTAGTTTCAACTCTTCCCGTAGCACTAGTTATTCCAGACGCTGATGACAAAAATCCAGCAATAATATTCAATGATCCCATTACTGTTGAATCTAAAGCTAATCGCCCATAGTCTATTGTGTTACCATCAATGATGGATGTAACAGAAGAACCGATAAAATTACCCAAAAATCCACCGGCAAAAGATGTGCCTACACCTGCAGAAAGCAATCCAATAGTTGCCAAATCAACAGTTTCTGTAGCGGCAATAAATAATGAGCCACCTATTCCTGCCCCGGTTCCGCACAAAGCCCCAGAAATTGCTCCCCCAACCCAACCGCCAACAAAAGAGCCATTGTTTGCTTCATTTACATATCCACTAATCAATGAACCGGCACCAGCACCTAGAAGGACGCCACCAGCAATTCCTCCCACTCCAGTAGCACATAACACAATTCCACCAACAATTGCGGCTGCAGATAAGATTGTCAGGCCAATATTTATCCAATCATGTCCTGTTGGATCGACTCTATTAACAGGATCATTTCCACAATAAGCATATAAATTAAGCCCATTGATAATTGTCGGTTCTAAGTAGTCTGCTGAATCTGGCGAGATGAAGCGTCCAATTTCAGGATCATAGTACCTGGAGGTTATATAATAAAGAGATGTCTCGACATCATAATAATATCCCCTGTATCTGAACGGATTTACGTTTCCGATGAAAGAACCGCTTGTGTTCACATTGCCTTCGCAATCGCAGACAATATGTGAACCCCAAGCATCATACACATATATACAGACAATTACTCCCAATTGATTCATAAGGCCGGTTATGTCACCGGACGCATTCCTAATGTAGATGTAGTCGATTGTCCCGCGATAAGAGTCGATTGTCCTCATTGCACACGGCCCAAGAGAATCGTAAAAATACCTGATTCTACTGACAATGCCAGAAGCATCCGAAACGTCCTCGCCAACCAGCTTATTGAAGAGATAATGGTATTGGTGGGTACGATTCATCGAGTCGACTTTCGTGATTCTACGTCCTCCGTAGTCGTAATAATAGCTGGAAGGGCCCACGCCAGAGAGAACGTTTCCGCGGACCCATCTGTAAGTCATCCCGTTTCTCGAAACCCTGTTACCGTAGTTGTCGTAAGAATACGAATTATCACCAAAAGACGATACCCTTCCGCATTCGTCATACGCTATTGCGTTGTCACCAAAATATGTCATATACCCGTTTTGGTCGTAAACATATGCTCTTGAAATCCTAAGTTTTGAGTTAGTTTCATGGATTATCCTGCCAAGCCCATCATATGAATAATGGCAGGAATGCGTCCTCGTAACGCCGGAAGACGAATTGAGGAACGATGCCGTTCTGGACGACATCTTGCCCGATACGTATGAGTACGACTCCGAATAGGCTCCTGAGCCAAAATCGTACGAAGTTATCAATGACGGGTCATCCAAGGAATACTCAAATGAGTGATTGAGGCTCTCGTCATAATTCGGATTCTTTATTGAGGACACCCTCATAAGTTGGTCCCTCTCGATATACCAGCACGATGCCGCAAGACGGTTGGCGGTTCCTGTCGCAATTGACGCCGCCCCCTCTTCACCTAGCGCATATGAATACGAATCTCCGGCCGGGAACCTCACCTCCGCCACACCGCCATCGTCTGTTGAAATGCGAATGTCGACGTCTCCATCGTTCATCCTGGTTAAGCGGTTGCTCTCATCGTGTTCGAAATTGATGGTTCTGCCAGAAATGCCATCGCATACGGAGCTAAGAAGTGCTCCATATTCGCTCGATGAGTTGCCTGAGTAATGGAACTCTACCGCTCGAGACCCACGAAGGGCGATATCCTTCAGGTTGCCATATTCGTCAAATTCCTTCGTTATGTCCTCGCTTCTTGCGGTGTCACCCGTTCCGTTGTCAAAAACAGATGTCTGGATTAGTTCTGCTGAAGTCATCGAGAAAACATCGCGATACGCTCCATCCCCCATGACTCCGACCTTGACTGAATTGGACTCGATATCCCTGCAGACCCTGAGTGATGAAACACCGTCAGTATAATAGTTCGTCTTGTAGGAGGCAGACGGCCTGGAATGCGAGTGAGACTCTGCGACTCGTTCACCATCTAGGAAATCGACAGACGTGATGTCGGTTCCATATGGATCATATCCATACTCAATTGCCGACATTATCGTTTCTTGACCATTCAAAGTTTCTCTGAGGAATGATGTTTTGGTCAAAAGCCCATTATTTTGTTCATACAAGCGGATTCTGGAGGCCGAACTCTCGCGAGAAAAGAATCTCCCATCTTGGTCCATTTCCGACTGGTACAGTACAGCCGATCTCTCCGACCCATCATTCCACCTCGCAATTTTCCTTTTAAGCGTCCCATCAAGGAAATACTCATACTCGATGGAGCCGCCTTTTTTGTTTACATATCTTATAAGGCGCCTATTCGCATCATATTCGTATCTCTCCTCAACGTTACCATCCCCATCTCTCGACCTTACTAAGAATTCATATCCATTCTCTCTCAAGATCAAGTACTTCTTTGTATCCGCGTCCGCAGATGTCGCTATGAACCAATCCCTGCCGTTCCCGATAGAGGAGTTTGTCACATCGCCATCCATGAATCCTAGATAATCATCCCCATCCGTACTCCCTGAGAGCATAGAATCCTCAAACGAGATAGGGAGGCCGCGCGAAAACCACAAGGTCCCGCCACCATTTCCTGAAAGATGCCATGATATTATGGTCTCCATGAAATCAGATTCACTGAGCGCCCTATCACCAAACCGGAGATTGATTAATGCCGCCCCATATGTTTGCGACCAAAGGTTCAGTTCGGTTATTTCACGCCATTGGACTGGATTGTTGTGATTAGAGAAGAAGATTGTTTCTTTTCCTGTCGATCTGTCGAAATACAAATTTGCAAGTTGGCAACCAACAGGTTGTCCAAGTCCATTTCTCGAAGACACAACGACCGAGTTGAACGGAATCGGCTCATCGTCGTTTAAGTCTCTCGACAACTCCACCTCAAAATGCTGCCAGGTATTCACGGCGCATGAGTTAAGCTCGACAAATCCCGCAACGAACCCAGAACCGCTTACGCCGATGACGGATTTTCCGTTGAAAGTACTTAACTTGGCCCACCCAGTGAGCTTAACATTTCTTCTCCCTCCGAGATCCGAAGATGATAGCCCGCTTGCTATGAAGCGGTTTCCGCAAACGTAAATCGACCTCGATCCGTTAATTGAATCGCCAGAACCTCCGGTGTCCCCCAGCCATATGCCTGAATCCCTTCTAATGCTGTAATACTCATTTTGCGAATTGGCATCTTCTTCCAATATGGAAACGGGCATCCCTTTGTCATCGGACATGATGGAAAGAGCCACGCCATTCTCATCTTCAACAAGAAGCCGGGAAAAAAGCGCACGATCATGCAAATGATTGTAATAAGCACCCGCGAAGAACAGCCCGGTCCTCTCCTGGAACCCACCGCCGGCCATGTATCCTTTCCTCATGGAGGAGAACCTGTAGCCGTTTAGCGAGGTGTCGAACTCATATGTCAACCTGTATGCGTCCTTTGTCATACAGTCTACGAACCTGTTTATGAGGTTCCTGTCATTCACGCTGAACTGGTAGATTGTCCTTGATTGGCCCGAGGCCTCCTCCTCGATAGAGGATATCTGCCCCGGCACACCCATAAGGGTGTAAAGCCTTGATAGCGCCCCATCCTGATAGACTCTTATCCACCTGAGCCATCCAAACTGGTATGAGAATTTTATGTAAGTATCAGGATATCTTTGGTCATAGACGGTCCTGATGCCATCATCATTATAGGTGATGAGTTTCTCGTTCAAAGGATTCGCCCCACTCCTGATGGATGTCAGCCTTCCCTCATGGTCGAACGACATAGAGTCGCCTATTGGATTTGTTATTGTTTTGGAGTTGACGTCAAGCCTGAGCCTCAACCCGCATCCGTCATAATAGAAGCCGTCCTCGCTCTTAAAGAACCGCGTAACGTATCCGAGGTCATCTATATATTTATATGTTGAATCGCCTCTATCATCGACTCCATCCTGAATGAGGAATTGGTGAAGTGTCGTCCTAAAGCCCTTTGGGAGTCCCTTTATCAAATCGCTCTCCACCTCGGTCATACCCGAACTGTAGCGGATTGCCACCCCAAAAGAGGCCAGGCCAGACCTAGCCGTTATCTCGGAGCATTCAAAGAATATGGAGCCGTCGGCTGTGTTAATTCCGGGGTTGCCGCCATACTCCGAGGAAGAAAGGTTTACATCGGTAAAATAGCCAGAGGTCGGGACGGCTCTAACTGTTATTGGCACACTTATGTCTAAATTGAAGGCAGAAACAACGACATTAGTGTCACTGGTTCTGAGTGACCCGTTCGGGCTAATTGAGTAAAAAGGCACGACACTATCCGATCCATCATTGTAATGAGCCAACACAACCATTCCATACGGCTCGAAATGATCGCCCTCAATATACGAGGTCTTATTTGGCAAAGAGCTAAGCGATAGACCAACTACTTCAGACATATTTTTCCTCAAATAATATTTTTCAATTCCAAAAAAGCGGTTTAAACCGCTTTAATTGGTTATTTTTTCTCTTTCTTCTCTTTCGAACGCTTGTCGTTGATCTCTTTCATTTCCTTTTCGGTGATGAGCTTGCAATTGTGTTCATTTGCCCAATCAACGCATCCGTTTAAGACAAGCTTCAAGAAAGGCCTTGGAACCTTAACGAGCATTGCGAGTGCTTCGTCTGTGAACTTGACGTCTGTCTGTAATCTATCAGCAGCATATCTTACTGATGAGACGTCAACCGCTCTATCAGGAATGCCAATAGCGATTGGCTTCTTATAGTCTGAACACCAGAAGTTCTTGGAGTCTCTATATCCCCAGTTTGTTGGGATTGGCATGAAGTTTCTTCTTGTGACGCCATTAGCGATGGCATCCCAATACTTGTCCTGCATTAAGATGTGGTCGATCTTCAATATGAAGTGAGCGCCGAACTTGGAGGTGATGCCGTTGAAGTCGTGGTATGGACCCTCATATTCTTCCTGGACCTTGTCGTCCTGGGCGTTGTCGAGCTCCTTAACCCACGTGCACTCGAAGACCTGAACAGCTTCCTTGATCATCTCTGGGTATTCGCCCTCTGGATCGAGCTCTTTTGATAATGTTGGGACGGACGTGAACTTGAAGTTCTTCATCTTCTCTTCTGGGGTGTCTCCAGGGAATCCTAACTTAACGTGTTCTGTGAATGCGCCTTTGGTGAATGGGAGGAAGTTGATTGTGCACTTTCCGCGTCTCAATAATCCGATGCATGTGTTGGATGTGTTGCGGCACTCCAAGATCATTGCGTAGTAGCCTTTGCCTGCGACATAGTAAGGGAAGCAAAGTGAGTAAGCGCCAAAGCTTGTCATGCTCCCGTCTTCGTTCAATGTGCCGATTAAGCAAAGAGGCATTGGGATGAATGAGGACGACTGGTAAAAGTTGTCGAGCATTCTGACTTCTTTAAATCCTTTTTCCATAAAAACTCCTTTGTTTTTGGTTGTTGTAGTTATTGTAGACTAATTCTGTCATTTTATATCTAAATATTTGCAAATATTTCCGATTTGCGACTTTGCGTCGTTATAACCCTGTAGATAAAGCTCCAATAATCTGTCCTCATCAGACTCCAAGTGAGCGATATTTATAGGCGTGGATGGCTGGATCATGAACAGCCTTCCTTCGTCGTGAAGTTCCTTTAAGGTCTCGCAATCGTCGTTGTAATCGACGCACGCCTGCTTCATCGCTGCGATGAACTTAGGTCTCTTTCTGTATCTGACATCCCAGACTTTGTGTTTCTTGGTTAGATCTCTTCTATACGATTCATCCCTGGTTCTAACGACAATTATCTTCTCAAAACCCTCTTCTAAGGCTTTTTTGTAAGGAATTTTTACTGAGCAACCACCATCAAGGTACTTTCCGCCATTAACATCAACCATAGCAGAGACAACCTGCATTGACGCGGAAGCGCGTATTGCTTGTTCAATACATCCGCAGTCTTTTTCAAAGTACTCAGTTTCGCCTGTATCGCAGTTTGTGGCAACGACAAGGAACCTAGTTCTTGGGTCATCAAAACGTTCTTGGTTGAATGGCATTTCCTCTTTTAGTTCTTTGCTGAAAAATCTATCCCATCCGGCAACGCCTTTGTTTCTGATGATTGTTCTAACGCTGCCCATCCACCTCTTATCGTTTCTGTGTCCAACACTCATCATCGCTCCACGACCGATATCACCAGACAAGTAGCTGTAACCATTCATCGCACCTGCAGAAACGCCGATTGTGGTCTGCATCATGATTCCGTTTTCCATAAGGCAATCCAAAACACCGCTGGTGTAGACACCTCTCATCGCACCGCCTTCTAATACTATGCAACCGGGGATAACAACATCAGGCGCTGTTCCATGGTGGACTGTTACTTTAACCTTTTCCGATACCGCCATAACTACTCCAAATACTTATCTTTCAACTGCCGTCTTATCTCAGGTGTTACACCTAACGCCCGTTCAAGGAATCCATCAAACGATCCATACACCTCTTCTGCTCGACGATATGTTTCATCCAGGAACGAACAATCAGCGGACCAGAAGGCTGCGATACCATTCTTTAAATCTTCAGACTGAACACCGTTTCTCTCAATGAATCTATTAATGATTCTTGCGGCGTCTTCCTTGTTATACTCATTGGTCTTAATGTAATCGGCGTAGATATCTTCTCTTGATACACCAAGTATCTCCTGAATGATAACTGTCGCGATTCCACATCTATCTTTTCCGGCTGAACAATGCCACAAAACCGCTTTGCCTTCATGATTTAGCAGCGTTTTTACGAAGTTTTTATAACCATCTATGGAAACCTCATTTGTTACAAAAGCCCTGTAAATCGATAACATATGATTAATTCCCGCCATCGGGTCTTTCTGCATGTCATCAAAAACTTTCTCAATTGAGTCGTAGTCTCTTGCAACACCTGCAACCGACTCTCTTTCATCAAGGATTGGCATATAGAGATAAGTTACTCCCCCTATTTCAGCATCAGGTTGTCTCATCTTTTCCGACATCGTTCTCAAATCGATAACGGTATCTATAAGCGAGCCCAAAGTAGCCTTGTCATTATCCGAGGCTTTATTGAGGTGACCGCTTCTAATGAGCTTGCCAGATTTAATTGTTCGTCCATCTTTGGTGACCATTCCACCTAAATCTCTGGTGTTTGGCATCTCATCCAATGGAATGCGTTTTGAAATCATATTCATCTGGATAATTATAAATAAAAAGCCCTTTATTTCTAAAGGGCAATTTGTTTTTAGATTGATTATTCTCCTGCGTAAGCTTTCTTGAGGATTTCAACCATGTCAGCAACCATAGGAACTCTTGGGTTTGCTGGAGAGCACTGATCCTCATATGCGAGAACTGCGATCTCGTCGATGTGAGCGAACCACTCCTTCTCATCGATTCCCATTTCCTTGAAGCTTGTCTTTAAGCCGATATCCTTTGCGAGGTCTTCACATGCTTTAGCAAGTGACTCAACGCCTTCTGCTGGAGTTGAAGCAGGAAGTCCTAATAACTTAGCGATATCCTGATACTTCTTGTCTGCGCAGTATTTGTTGTACTTTGGCCAAACGGAGAGCTTAGTTGGGGTTTCGCCGTTATATCTGATGACATAAGGGAGATATACTGAGCATGTATATCCGTGAACTGTGTGGAAGTATGCGCCTGTCTTGTGTGCGAGAGAGTGTGCCATTCCTAAGAATGCGTTAGCGAATGCCATACCTGCGATTGTTGCAGCGTTGTGGATCTTTTCTCTTGCCTCTAAGTCGTTCTTTCCGTTGTGGACACACTTTGGAAGATACTCGAAGATGAGCTTGATAGCCTGAAGTGCTAAACCGTCTGTGAAGTCGTTAGCCATGACTGAGACATAAGCCTCGATAGCGTGGGTTAAGACGTCCATACCAGTCATTGCAGTTGGCATTGGAGGGAGGTTTGTTGTGAACTCTGGGTCAACGATTGCGACTGTTGGAGTTAATGAGTAATCGGTTAATGGATACTTCTTGTTGTTCTTCTTATCAGAGATAACTGCGAATGGAGTAACTTCTGATCCGGTACCTGAAGTTGTTGGGATACAGATGAGCTTTGTCTTCTTTCCTAACTCAGGATACTTGAATGCACGTTTACGGATATCCATGAACTTCTGCTTGAGGTCATCGAAGTTGACTTCTGGATGTTCGTAGAATAACCACATACCTTTAGCGGCATCCATGACTGAGCCACCGCCTAAAGCGATGATTGTGTCAGGCTGGAATGACTGCATGAGGGATGTTCCCTTCTTGACTGTCTCGATATCTGGATCTGGTTCAACATCGCAGAATAACTGGATTTCGACGGTGTTTCTTCTTAAATTGAGCTGTTCTGTAATCTTGTTTAAGAATCCGAACTTGACCATTGAAGCGTCAGTGACGATGAAGACCTTTGAGACTTCACGGCATGACTGTAAATACTGAATTGAGTTTCTTTCGAAATAGATTTTGCTTGGAACTTTGAACCACTGCACTGTGTTTCTCCTCTTACCGACTTTCTTGACGTTTAATAAGTTGACTGCTGAGACGTTTCCGCCGATGGAATTCTTACCATATGTTCCGCATCCTAATGTTAATGATGGGAGGAATGAGTTATAGACATTACCGATACCACCGAATGTGGATGGTGAGTTCCAGATGATACGCATTGCTTTGCAAGCTTCGCCGAATTCATCTGCCATCTTCTGCTCTTTGCAGTGGATTGCTGCTGAGTGGCCTAAACCGTTGAATTCAACCATCTGAGCCGCTCTCTCAAATCCTTCTTTCTCGTCCTTTGTCTTGAAGAACGCTAAGACTGGTGAGAGTTTCTCTCTTGATAATGGTTCTGCTGGACCGACGACATCACACTCTGCAGCGATGATGCATGTGTCTTTAGGGATGGAGAATCCAGCCTGTTCAGCGATCCACCATGGATATTTACCAACGATGTTTGGATTTAACTTAGCGTTCTCAACGCCTTCATCGCCTTCAGCGAATCCGAACATATAACGTGATAACTTAACTTTTTCTTCTTTGTTTACAAAGTAAACTTTGAATCTCTTGAAGAGTTCTTTTGCCTCTTCATAGACTTCTTCGTCAATGATTGTTGCCTGCTCTGAAGCACAGATCATACCGTTGTCGAATGACTTAGAGATAACGATGTCGTTAACTGCCTGTTCAACGTCTGCTGACTTGTTGATGTATGCTGGAACGTTTCCTGCGCCGACACCCATTGCTGGCTTACCGCAGCTATAAGCTGCCTTAACCATTGCGTTGCCGCCTGTTGCAAGGATTGTTGCGACTCCAGGGTGGTTCATAAGAGCGCCTGTGTGCTCCATTGTTCCGCCTTCAATCCATTGGATGCAGTTCTTTGGTGCACCTGCAGCGACTGCAGCCTCTAAGACCACTTCTGCTGCCATCTTTGAGCACTTAAATGCGGATGGGTGGAATGAGAAGATAATTGGGTTTCTTGTCTTTAATGCGATTAAAGATTTGAAGATAACGGTTGAGGTTGGGTTTGTGACTGGTGTGATGCCTGCGATGACGCCGACTGGCTCTGCGATTTCGGTGATGCCGGTGACTGGGTCACTTGAGATGACGCCAACTGTCTTGAGGTGTCTCATGTTGTTGACGACATATTCACATGCGAAGAGGTTCTTTGTTGCTTTGTCCTCGAAGATTCCTCTTCCTGTTTCATCTATAGCTGCCTTAGCTAATGTTCCGTGGTTATCAAGACCAGCGACTGAACATTTTGCGACGATGAAGTCCACTGCTTCCTGATCGAGTTTGAGGAACTCATCAAGAGCGACAGCAGCTTTCTTAACTAATACGTCCACATCTTCCTGTGGGGTTGTTGTTACTACTTTCTTTTCTGCCATAAATACTCCTTAATATTCATGAAAACTAAATCGGTAATTTCTTACCAGAATCAAACAATACATAATCGAGAAAAATTTATCAATAAATATTTACTGAAAGATTTTATGAAATTGCTTACATATCGATTTACCGATTTTTTGCGTGCATTTTGTAACAAAAAACGCAGGTTTTATTGCCTGCGTAATTTATATAAATTAATTGACTATCTCAGTAAATCGAAAGGGAAACACTCAACTTCACAATGGAATTTGATCATGAACATAGGCTGATATGCCGCCTCTTGAAGCTCTCCTTTGAGATTATAGATGTCACCAACATATATCTTTTGTCTTCCGGTGAACCTTGAGAATAACTCTAATTCTCTATGTGCATCGAAGTAGTTTCTGACCTGAACTATAACGGTCTTGGTCTCTTTGTCGTAGCTCTGAACTACACCTAAGAAGTCCTTTGTTGGAGTTGTATAGTCTCTAGAGAACAGTTGCTCTTTGATTGTGACGTCTCCAACCAAGAATCCATGTGATGCTGGTCTGTTTTCAGCCTGATAGAGGTCATCCTTATATTGATTCAAGTTTGGTATTGAACCTAAGGCGTAATACTCATCAATCGCCTTTCTATACGCATTAACGACAGATGCGATATAGTTGCTGGATTTCATACGTCCCTCAATCTTTAATGATGTGACGCCTGCATCGATCATATCCGCGATGTAATCAATCGCGCATAAGTCTTTGCCAGACATCGTGAACTTATGATCGTCATCAGATATCTCTTTATCACCCTCGAATAAGCGATAATCCCATCTGCATGACTGGGCACATCCACCTCTGTTCGCGTCTCTATTCGTCATGACGTTAGATAGCATGCATCTTCCGGAGAACGATGAGCACATGCCGCCATGGATGAATGCCTCAATATCGATGTTTGAGTTCTTTCTTATATTGCGGATATCTTCCATTGAACATTCTCTTCCAAGAACCACTCTATCAACACCCATCTCCTCAAAGAACTTAACCGCTTTTGAGTTGGTTACAGTCTGCTGAGTTGAAACATGGGCTTCCATGCTCGTGTGTTTCTTAACAAGAGTCAAAATTGTTGGAGATGAGGCAATGATCGCATCGACTCCACACTTATCTAACGCAAGTAAATAATCAAGCAGTCCATCAAGGTCAGTCTCATGCATAACAATGTTGCATGTGACATGTACTTTCGCGTTATGGGCGTGGGCGAACTCGCATCCTTCTTTTATATCTTCTAATGTGAAGTTGGAGGCTCTGCTTCTTAAGGAGAATTGCTTGCCTCCAATGAAGACTGCGTCCGCGCCAAACATGACCGCGTATTTAAGTTTCTCAAGGTTGCCGGCTGGGGCTAATAACTCTATCTTCCTCATACGGTTTTCTCCTTGATATAGGCGGTGTCTTTATAGGTGAATCCATCCTCAATATTGAGTTCTAATTCATCGAGTTTTTGCTGTGATTCTTCCAAATTTGCGGTGTTTTTGAAGATATTTACCACTTTTAAGGCGATTTCTGCATCGATTGTTAACGTTTCGATATACGCATATTTTAAGAACGAAAGTTCGTTCATATGCTTGAGCAATGAGAGGATATATTGTCTGTAAACAAAGAAGCCCTCGTCGTTATAAAACATAGGTGTGTGATAGTCTCTCATATACTCAACTAAAGACAGGTTTTCCTTGCCGAATTCATAGCCAGAATACTGTTTGTAGATATCTACAAGTTTTCTCTTTGAATAGAACATCAACTTACGCCCAAAGACCTGATAGAAACCAGGTGCGTTTGTCTCTTTGTATGACTCAATAACTGCGTCCAAAGTTATCTCATTACTCATTGCGACCGCATCGAATCCATATGAGTTATATAAGCCAAGTTCCATCTTGTTGCAGATGAGAGTGTCTGGGTCATAGATGATGTTTGATGCCACTCCGATTTCTTTTGCGATTTGAACCGCTCCAACGTCGGATAAAAGGAGTTTGTAATCCTTGTATTTGTTGATCGCCTCTTCTAATGCAGGCAATTCTCTTTCAAGGAATACTCTATTAATTGCGATGATGACCTCAACGCCTTTTGACTCGCAGAGTTTGATCGCGGATTCAACATCAAAAGACTCATCGTAAACGTATGAGCAATGTGGAACCATCAAAACCGCGCAGTCGATTGAATCGATGAGCGTTTCAAGTTCTTTGTTTTTGTAGATTGAGACCGCAAACTTCATAAGTGCTGCTTAATAATACTACGGTGTATTTTGATATATCAAATAAAAGGGCCCAGATAACTGAGCCCAATTGTTATTAGAGTAAGAAGATGTTGTGTTTTTTAAGTTTCTCAGTCTCTTCTTCATTCCAGAGAGAAACCTGAACCTCACCGATGTGAGCTTTTCTTAAGAAGAACATGCAGAGACGTGACTGTCCGATACCGCCACCAATTGATAATGGGAGCGTTTTCTCCATAATCCCTTTGCAGAATGAATTAGCAAGCTTTGCTTCTTCTTTTCTTTCCTTCAACTGAAGTGGAAGTGAGTTCTCATCAACACGGACACCCATGGATGATAATTCCAAGCCCATCTGATATAAGTCAAACCAAACGAGAATATCTCCGTTTAGGTTCCAGTCATCATAGTCAGCTGCACGACCATCGTGATAAGCGCCGTCCTTAAGTGGCCAACCGATCTGATAGATGAAGACCGCTTTCTTTTCCTGAGCGATTAGGTCTTCTCTTTCTTTTCTGGTCTTTTCTGGCCATCTCTCCTCGAGTTCTGAGGTGGAGACGAATGAGATTTCATCAGGTAATGCAGGAACATATGCTGGATATCTCTCATAAACCTTCTTCTCAAGGTCTTTTAGAGACTTGTAAATTGTCTTAACTGTAGCAAATAAGAAATCTAGATTTCTATCTTCTTTGTTTATAACCTTTTCCCAGTCCCACTGGTCAACATAGCAGCTGTGGATGAAGTCTAAATCCTCATCACGTCTGATAGCGTTCATGTCTGTGTATAAACCAGTTCCTGGTTGAAATCCATATTTACCCAAAGCCATACGTTTCCATTTGGCGAGTGACTGAACGATTTCAGCGTTCACCCCCACTCCTTTAACATCAAAGGAAACAGGGCGTTCAACGCCATTTAGGTTATCGTTTAAGCCTGTGACAGGATCAATGAATAAAGGGGCTGTGACACGGGTTAAATTCATATTCTCGGTGAAAGACTTCTGAAATGTGTCTTTAACAAATTTGATGGCTTTTTGCGTCTCGAACAAATCAAGGATTGATTCGTATTCGAGCTCATATGTGCTCTTTCTCATAAAAGCGACCTCCCGAAAATATAGTGAAAAGTATCGGTGAGAGACGATATATGTCAATAATTACTTTAATTATCCTCTATGTTTGCGGTTTCAGAGCGGGCTCTTCTTCTACCGATGATATCGATTGTGATGATGCCGACGAGAACAAAGGTCATCGACACAATCTCATTCATGATTCCCAAAGGATTTCCGTGCAAAACTGAGTACATGAGCCAGAGTGGGCAGCAGAAGAAATTTATTATTCTGATCTTGAATGGATCTTTGATAACAAATGAGAACGTAGCGATGATTAAGGCGGCGCAAGGGAGAGCGGCTGTCCATCCATCACCCATGAAATATGAGAGTATTCCCGCGCCTAAATAAGCAAAGCTTAAAATTGGTGCCCAACTCCAATGACGAGCCCAATCTTTCTTCTCTCCGAAGAGGAAAATGACCGCTCTAATGACAGAGATTACATTGAGAATCGCACCCGCAACAGCGTTGATCAAAAGCATGTTGACCAACCAGCAGGCAGAACCGCATAACTGAAAAATCAGGATGCCTTTTCGAGTCTTCTGCAAGAATGAGAACGACAGGAAAAAGAGTGCAATAACCCCTACGATTTGAGAGACCCATTGGAGTGGTCCCCAGCTAGAGATGTCAAACAGTTCCTGAAGGCTCGCTAAATTCATAACGGGCTATTGTATAGAGGTGAATGTCTTTTGTAAAAGAAAAACTCTCACCAATCTGCAAGAGTCTTGTGTTTTCTTATTCAGCAGGTTCTTCTGGAGTGACTGTAGTTAACTCTTCTACAACCTCAATCGTGACCTTGGCAACATCAGACTTGAATGAGTTTCCAATGGTGATTTCTGCTGTTCCAACACCAACTGCTTTCCAATATCCTTCAGCGTCGTTGATAACCGCTTCATTTGAGCTTTTGGTTATGAATAAGGAATTCAAATCACAAGCGGTTGACGGCGTTTTCTTAATATTATCAAAATCGAATTGCTTTATGGTGAGATAGTCGCCGACAAGAGCCCGGTTTCTCTCTGTTGATGTTCCGCTTTCCATGTCGGATTGATAGTAGTGATACTTGATGCCAGTAACACTTTCGGCAAAGAATGCTGTAGAGTCGAATAATGCGGTGTTTTCAAGATTGGAATAGATGACATTTGAGACTGAGCAAGAGAACCAAGCGTTTGGGTTTGCACCATCTGCTTTTTCACCTTTTGATGAGTCCCAATTTGCACCCATATACATATCTCTCTTGAAGTATCCTTCTTTGATATCTCCTTTAGGAGTTAAGTCTAATTCAATGGTGAAATAGTTACCGAAATAGCTGCCAATCTGAATGGCTTTGAACTCAATATAAGCAGAGCCATCATCTTCAGGATAGAAGCCATAATCTTTAACGATCAAGTCACTGATGAGCTCATTGAGTTTTACGTCGTATTTGATTGTGTAGATCTTACCGATTGCGTTGCCTGCAGAGTTCTTTGTTTCGGAGAACGTTGACTGCGCTTCAGACTCGCTGATATAGTCGCTTGCGGAACCCTCGCCAACCTTGTACCTCTTGGCTTTTGAATAGATGGATCCGTCATAGTCGACGTCATAGTATTCATTGCCTTTCAAAGCCAAATATCTATACGCCGGACTCAAGTCATTGCCATCAGAATCCTGGGCAATTGTGGTCTTTAAGTATTCATCCTCATCAATCGCGATTGTGATCTTTGATGGTGACTGATAGTCAGCTGATGACTTGGTGAAATAGGTTATGCTGCCAGCGTCCTTGTTGACCAAGGCTTTGTAGTTGGCCATAAAAAGTTCAACTGTTCCATAATTTTTTTCATTCTCACTTGGAACAACATCTTCACTTGTGGAAGATGACTCAACGGAAGTGACAATTGATGAGGAGGTAATAGAAAACTCGCTAGAAACCACTTCACTTGAAGATGAAGTTATAACACTTGTGTTATCTATTGAAGATTCTATTTTTGTCTCGCTTGAATCTGGGATGTTTTGTCCTCCGCAAGAAGCAAGAGACATTACCACTGGTAATATGATTAAGATAGCGTTTTTCTTCATTTGTCGTTCGTCCCCTTTCTCCACAGTAGATAATAAGTTTATTGCATAATTATATGCACTTTGTTAAGTTTAGTAAGCATTTTTAGGGGAGGACGCTATGAAGAGGAGAGAATTAATAGCATTGGTCGCCACATCACTTCTAGTGGTATCATGCGGCAACTCAAATAAAAACGCTGACGATTATGACAAGAACTGGCAGCCTGGCGCTTATGCACTAGACGATGCTGACCAGCCAACCATCAAGAACCCACAGGGAAAATACAATGAGCTCGGCAAAATGAGAAAAACTCAGGGGAAGGCCGGACTCCCACAGCAGGGTTCCGCAAACATCTTGGTTGTCCCAATCGAATTCAGCGATGACAAATCAAACGGATACAATTTCGCATCAAGCGATATCAACAGATTAAACGAAATATATTTCGAGCACGAAGGAACGACAACATCCCTTCCTTCAGTGGCCGGATATTATAGTGAATCAAGCTACGGCAAGCTCAACTTATCAGGAGTTGTTGCGCCAACCGTAAAACTCGAAGCGTCATTCGTGGATTACATCTACGATTCGCTTTATTTTGGAACAGAATACGTGGTCAAAGAAATCACAGACTATGTCTATGATTGGTTATTTGAAGACACCGAGACTTATTATCTCAAGGACTTTGACGCAGACGATGACGGCAAGATCGACGCTCTAGCGTTGAACTACAGCTGGTTTGCAGCGGAAGCATACTACGAGTACGAGATGTACAGCTATGTCACCGAATTATTAACCAATGACGTGTTCTTTGCTTCAGAACTCGGAACAGAAAGCCCGGTCAACTCAGTTGCTTGGACAAGCGGTAGAACTTCGGAAATCACAGGCATCAAATACGATTCACACATCGCAATCAGCCAGACGGGCCTCATGATGGGAATCGAAGATTATAGAGACTCAACAGGCACATTCGACGGCTTTGTTCGTGCGCCTCTTGCGCATAGAGACATGATGGACGGCTACATTGGAGACCACAACCCATTCACCAAATATCAGATGGGTTGGATTGAACCAACTAAAGTTGTCGCATCACAGATTGAAGACGCAAAAAAATACACATTAAAGCCATTCAACGAAACGGGCGAGGTTTTGATGCTCTCACCAGAAGAGACCGGATTATACGGCGAATACCTTATGGTAGAGTTCTACACTCCAACCGATTTAAACGGACCTGACGCGATTCAAACATACGCCTACAACCTTTACGGAAACAATACATACAGTGAGCGTGGAATCAGAGTCTACAAAGTAGATTCAAGATTGGTCGAAGGCACCTCAGCATCCGATGTTGAATTTGCAGACGGCAATCCTGACTTCGAGAAAGAACTCACATTAGGCAACGGCAAAAAGACCAAAGCCTATTATGACTACGCTTTCTCAAATAACGGCACCAATGAGTATTCCAACTCAGGTATCTATGAGGACTATCCTCTTGTAGAGGAATTGTCCAAGAACGGTTTCAACCGCCATATGACAGACACAACATTCGCTTTATCAAACGATGACTTGTTCCTCGAAGGCGATGCATTTGGAAAAGAAGGCGACATCGCCGGCTTCTACACCGACTTCGCATTAGATGGCAATGGCAGCGGAGACTTAAAGCTCGGCTTAACCTTCACAGTTGACTCAATCTCCAAAGATGAGGCAATGATCACAGTAAGGAGGGCAAAATAATGAAGAAGACAACATTATTCGTATTATCCGCTCTTATCCTTACAGGATGCTCTTCAGCAACAAACGCTGCAGTAGCAGTTAAAAAGAGAATGAGCCAGGATGAGGTTGCTGCTAAATTCGCGACATTCTTCACCGGCAACTACGAAGTAGATTCAACAGTCTACAACACATACTCTAAAGAGACCTTCAAAGTCAAAGACATGGTCTCATCCACCGCAAAGGCAAACATCGTCTATGACGATAAGGACAACATCGTTTCCTATACCTCAATCGTTTCTCAAAACGGATATGCGGTTGAACAGTACATCACTTTAGGAAACAAAATCGATACCAGAGAGTTCTCAAGCTCAAAGGTTTCATTCAAAGACAACTATGGTTCCCCATTATCCAAGATTATGGGCAGCGCATCTAACATCGCTAAATACTTCACAGTGAACGCTAACGATGATGAAACATACACCTATACCGCAACAGCGGAAGGCTTAGCTAAAGCATCATCAAGCTTTGGAACATTCTTCTCATTCTACGGCGATGTCTATAATTGGGATTCCAAGACAGTCCAGGAATCAATTGATAACCTCAAAATCATCAGTGATTCCGAAGGAAATCCTGCATCTTTATCATTCGTAAAGATCAAGAAAGACAGATTCGGAGGACTCAAAGAATCATTCGAGTCCACTCTCTCAAAGATCGATTCAGTTCCATCAATCCCAACAGTCACATCAAAGAATGATGAGGCTACACAGAAAGTCTTAGATGACTCCTTAGCCCTCTTAGCAACTAAAGTTGCGACCGCTAACTTCACTCAAACAATCAAACACCCATACTTCGATGAGTCAGACTTGAATGGCGTCTACCACAACTACTATTCATACGACTCAACGGGATACGGAGCAATGTTATCAGACATCCCTTGGTATTCTTCTGAATATGGAACAACCTATATCGGTGCTGGATACTCATCATATTATGGCTACTACATGGCAGGCGTATCTCCAGAGTCAGGTTATACAGGCGCTACATCTAGCGAATACCTCGATTCTGTTTCAGAATTCCTTCCACAGATTGCTACATTAAGCGGTGATTTCTTCACCTATAATGCAGCAAAAGACACTTATGTCTTCGATTTGGATAAGTTTTATTTCGATGACTATTACTTCTGCTTCGATATCCTCGATTGCTTATTCGGCGTATTCGATGCCTGCGCAGACAAGTTCGGATACTATCTCTCAGACATGTCCAACTATGCGATGGACTTCCACTCCTTATCAATCAAAGTCAGCGAAGCAACAGGACTCCCAGAGTTCTCGCTCGTATACACAGACTCATACGGACAGAAGTTGACCGTATCAACATCATTCAGTGATTTCGGCACAACCGATTTATCAAAGAACGCAACGCTTTCTGCAGCGTTCGCATTATTGTTAGGAGAGTAACCATGAAAAAGAAATTATTACTCATGCCTATCTGCCTTATGGCAATCACCGCTTGCAGCGGAACCGCACCAGTTGATGACTACAAAAAGGAAGCGGAGACTCTCATCGAAAGAATGAGAACGCTCACCTATAGAGTTACATTCAACGGAACACAGACACAGACTTATCCTAAGGGATATGAGGCTTACAACAATTCAGGTGCAGTCTCAGTCACTCGCGACTACGGCTATGTCGACAACGACTTAGCAAAGTTACGCGCAGCTAGAGTCATCACAGACACCACAACATCCACTTACTTCGAGGCTGAGGATGGAAGAATGTATGCTCAAGTCATCAAAGAAGACAACACAGTCGAAAGAAGCTATCTCTCAAACCTTGGAACATACTATCGTTTTGGTAAGTTCTACTCATCACCATTCGATTTCATCTCTGCAGACGATTTCGATGAGACGATGGTCCTTTCATCACAGAAAGCTTACTTGTTATTCAACTACTACACCGGCTTATCACAGCCAGTTAACAAGGCAATCTTCAGATTCAATGACGATGGACTTGTGAAAGAGGTCAAATTCAACTTTGGAACACTTCCTGTCGGCATCGAAACAAGCGATGGCACAGAGACAATGCTTATCGATATGGAAGGAACAATCTCATTCGATTATGAGATCGACCCAATCACATATCTTGAGCCATACACGGTTAAATCAAACAAGTTTGAGACACTCGTAAACAACATCGGAACAAACTACACGATGAATATTGATAGCAACGCTATCGCAAATAAACTCACAACATATGTTTTAGACAACAAGGTCTACATTCACTTAGATAGTTCAGAGAACACAATGATCGCAAACGACATGTTCTATGTGAAGAAAGGCTCAGGCTACCGCAGCTACATCTACACAGGCAAAGAATGGACGCTCGATGAGTCAGTCCAGTTGAATGACATCCTTCCAGATATCTCCTCATTATCCCCATATCTTTTCGAAGAGAAGAGTGATACTCATTTATCACTTAAGAGTGAGGCTGCTGCATATGGTGCGGACAACTTCCTTCTCCCATACATGGGTTTGACAGAAGGAACGGGTCTTAAATCAGAAATCTACACAAAAGGCGACAGAATCGATTCAGTCACCTCAACGTTCTATTACTACACCGGCAACATTGTCGTTAAGAACACATATTCCAATTACGGAACAACAGAGCTTCCAATTTGGTTGGAAGAGCCTGGAGCATAAGGAGGATAGACCATGAAGAAGAACAAATTACTCTTAATCTCTTTCCTCGTTGCAGCATCCTTAAGTGCATGCGCAACAGGCGGAAACACCTCCTCATTCGAATACGAGAAACCAGATCCTGAATTCCAAGCGGTTATCGATTCCTTGAAAGGAATATCACACACCGCAGATGTTAACTACGAGATCTACTACAACCAGAATGACCCAGATTCAGTCGATGGATACCTCGGAACGGCCTCAACAAGAACCTTCTCCTACTCCAAAGAGGAAGGCAGAGGCTACAAGATCAAGTCCAAGATGACCGCTAGAGACCTTGTTAAAGGCACGCGCGAATTCGTCAAAGACGAAGCTGGCAATGTTATCGAGACAACATACGATAACGGAGAGAAACTCTACTTCTGCGATGACGAAACCGGATGCATCATCGCTGAATACTTAGGCGTCAACAACAAAGTTGAGACATACCTTCAGTCAGAATATGACTATGAGGCCGGAACGTATCTTCCAATCGCCTTCGACAGCGAATTCAGAAACCCATTCGATTACATCCAGGCAAGAGACCTTTCAAAAGTCGCAGCCAACACTTATAGCCTTAACCTCGACAAAGCATCATTCGCCTTAGAATGCTATGGATCTTCCGCTGCAATGGCAGTTAAGAAATGCACCATCACGACAAACGAAAGCAACCAGATCGAAGAGATGAACTTCGAGATGAACACCGAAGGTGGAGAAGGATATACATACGTAAGAGACACATCTCTCAATGTTAAGTACTCAAAATTCGGCAAAGAATCCGAACTCGCACACATCAAACCTTGTGAGAACAACAATCCAGAGCTTGCTACAGCCCTGAAAGCACTCAATAAAGTCTCAAGTTACAAGTACTCAAAGGATTACATCAATGATGATGGCACTGTAGCGGATCACATCGTTGGCTATATCACACAGGACGCAGCCTTCTATCACCACCACGACTCACCTACAGACACCAAGGTCTACAGCGTGGGCGATGATTACGATTACCTCGCAGCAATATGCGAAGCAAACAACAAATACTACGGATTCGAATACACATACAATTCAATGTCAGGCAACTATGAGCCAGGACTCATCATGTTGTCTGTATCCGCGGCCTACTCAATCGATGATTTCTCAGGACTCGGACCTAACTTCAGGGCCTTATCCGCAGAGATATTCTCATTGAAAGAAGGCACAAATAACGTTTACGTTATAGAAAACGATACATTAAGAACAAGCATCGCAAGCTACTTCGACTTCCAGTACCTTGGAGTCAACTCACAGGTACTCGAGACAAGAACCGATGATTTCGAGTTAACGCTCGACAGCGATGGTTCGATGACAATCAACACCGGCTATAGATATTCGGAATCCGGCAAAGTTGTCGCTCAGAAAATCATCTTCAGATTAGATACCTCATCATTCAACAACACAGAGCTCCCGTCTTATGTTGAAATACCAGACACAACAGGATGCGAGAAGTGGTAATGAAATCGAGAAGATTATCAGTCTTATTACCAATCGTGGTTTTGACATCTTGCGCTTCGGGAGGGAACAAGAACGTCTCCTACATCACATCATCTGATGAGGGAACCACAACCGTTTATATTCATAAAAACAACAACTCAACATCAACCGAGAGATACATCGCTCCAAGAAATGTTGAGGTCAAGTACACACAAGAGTCGCTAAATGGAATCATGTCCGGGAGAGGGACAGTGCTTCCATCGATCGGCAACTCTAAGCTTTTGGTCATCCCAGTTCACTTACCTGGGTCGACATACAACACAGAAGCAGTTAGAAAAGACATCGAGAAAGCATTCTTCGGCGACGATAACCGCTACACATCAGTCGCGGATTATTTTGCTACGTCCAGCTATGGCAAACTTCGCTTAAGCGGAGAGGTCACAGATTGGTTTGACGTCACAAAAACATCAGTTGGAAATGATTTGGCTAACGTTGATGAAGATCATATCAGAAACGTCATCATCGAAGACGCTGTATCCTGGGCTGTAAAAGAGCAGGGAATCTCTAGAAGCGACTATGACGGAAACGGCGATGGATTCATCGATGCCGTCTATTTGGTCTATGACCACTACGACTATGAGACAGTCTACGACCAGTACTACAAAGGATATACGAACATCACCGGAAACGATATCTCAGGTATCTTCGTAAACCACACCTTATGGACTGAGAACACACCATTCAAGAACGCTCCAGAAGTCAGCGGATACGCTTGGTGCTCATTCGCTTCCCTTTATAAGGGATACTGTGCAAAGGATGCAAATGGATACATGGAGCTCGATGACCTCAAGTCAATCGATGTCGACTCACACCCATTCATTCATGAAACAGGACATCTTTTAGGTTTAAAGGACTACTCAAACGGCAGTGATTACAATCCTCTTGGCAAGTTCTCAATGATGGACAACATGACAGGAGATTTGGACTCATATTCCAAAATCACTTTAGGTTGGATCACACCATATATCGTTTATGGAACAAGCAGCATTCTCTTAGAGAAGGAAAATAAGAACGATCACAGCGTCATTATCATCCCATCAAACTTCGAAGACATTTCAGAAGAGATTGAAGGCGTTGTTAAGACAAAGAACCAGGACAAATACAAATACTCATTCAACCCGTTCAGCGAATACATAATGGTCGATATGTTCACATCCGACTTACTCAATGAGAAAGACATCGGAGACGGTAGGGTCAATTATTCAAGCATCACCAACACCAAAGGTGGCGTTCGCATCTATCATGTTGATTCAAGATTATTCACATTAAAAACCACTCAATTCGCAGGCGGAGCAAAAGTATCCGTCTCCAATTCTCAGTGGGACGGAGAGGAAATCAGCGAGAAAGAAACGCTCGTAAGCGCGATCACAAACGGAAACGTTGAGTCTTCAACATATGGACTCCATACCGATTACGACTATCTCGATCAGATCAGACTCGTTGAGTCAGGAAAACTCGACACATTCTCATATGGGGGAAGCTTCGAAAGAGACACCCTCTTTGAGAAAGGTGGAAATGAGTTCTCAATCATCGATTATGGCTATCAGTTCTTCAACTCTAGCTATACATACAACGATGGCAATGAAATGCCATTCTACCTTAAGGTAAGAACATTGGAGGACGTGACACATGAATAAGAAACTAAGCATATTGACCGTGTTCGGACTTTTCACCCTCGCATCATGCGGAGGCAACTCGAACTCAAAGAAAGTCTCAATCACAATCTCCAACGACAAGGCCTCAGTCAACAAGGTCATCAAATCTGATGAAGTCACCATGGTGGACACTCTGTACTCCATCCAGGAAGACTTACTCATCAAATACAAATATTTCCCATCAATCGGAGATAGAAAACTCTTAATCATCCCGGTCATCGTTCCGGGATACGAAACAGTCGATATCGATAACGACGGAGTGGATGACAAAGAGAGAGTCATCGATGATTTGAACAAGTGTTTCTTTGGAAAAGGAAACGAATACGAATCAGTCTCCTCATTCTATGAGCAGTCATCATACGGACATCTCAAATTAACGGGCGAGGTCACAAACTGGTTTGATATCGCAAACGACTCAAAACTCTCAATCAGCAATGCTGGAGATATCACAATAAACTCCACTTACGATGTCGCAAACGCTGCGGTCAACTGGGTCAAAAAGAACACCACGATCGATCTTACGGAATACGACACAGACGAAGATGGATACGTCGATGGCGTATGGCTCATTTATTCCGCGCCAGACTATTCCAACAACGGCCCTTTAACAGACGATTACAACTACTGGGCATATACAACATGGGGAAATCTCGACGGAAGTGAGACAAAACCATCCAAATACGCTCCAGCATATTCGCTTTTCGGCTGGGCGAGCTATGACTTCATGTACACAGGATACGGAGTGGACAAAATCGACACCCATACCTACATCCATGAGACAGGACACTTCCTCGGCTTAAGCGACTACTATAGCGACAACAACACATATAAGCCTTTAGGCCAGACCGATATGATGGACGGAAACATCATCGACCACAACTCATTCTCAAAGATGCTCCTCGGATGGACTAAGCCAACAATCGTCTCAGGAAACGCGACAATCGATTTGAAGTCTATGGACAACGAAAACTCCGTAATCGTAATTCCTAGCGATGATTATGACGGCTCGTCTAAATTCGACCCTTTTGGCGAATATTTGATGCTTGAGCTCTATAACAACACCGGTCTCAACTACCATGACAGCGTTGTATCGCTCGAAGAGAAGGCTTTAGCCCCATCTGAACCAGGCGTGAGACTCTATCACATCAACAAATCCAAATACTATGGTTCATGGGATGGATATGAAGGCTCAATCAAGCGTTATGAAGGCGAAACCCTCATCGATAGCAATCACGGTATTTGTCTCCCAATCACCAATCAGCGTGGTTGGACTTCATATAATGAATATCTCGGATTATCCATCGAAGACAACCTCCAGGATGAACTCAGATTAATCGAAGCCACCAACAAGAACACATTCAACTACGGCGGATATCAGAAATCCTCGACATACTTCCATGAAGGAGATGTTTTCAGCCTTGAGAAATACGGCAACAACTTCTTCCTCAGAGGAGATAAGTTTGACAATGGAAAAACATGCTCCGCAGTAATCGAGATAGGGGGTATCACCAATGCGTAAGAACCCTCTTATTTTAGCGTTATCATTCCTCATCCTCACTTCATGCGGAAACGGTGGTTCTTTAACCATCAAAACCCCAAATGAAGACGGAGGTTTAGAAGGAAATGCCGCAGGCGACACAGTCGAGGCATACGACACCTCCAAAGCGGAGAAAATCCTCTCAGAAATCGCGAATAACGATTACTACACATACGAAGTGACGTTCAACATCCCTAACAGTGAGACCCACTTCACCCAGTACTATTCGCCAAGCATGTTCTTTGAACTTAACGACGACTTCTCAAGTTCAATCGGATACGCTGAAGAATATTTAACAGGTAATTTATTCAAATTTTATTTGAATGATAAGTTAGACACAGTCACTCCATCAGTTTATGAATACATGAGTGGAACAGACTCATACGTCAAGATGAGTAACCTCTACAGTGCATTCACAATCTCAAGCTTCAGCCTCATCAAGGATTTGGAGTCACCTGATTATTCACTTGTCCCATTATCCGCGACCAAATTCCAGATTACCGACTCAAATATCACCTCAATTCTCCAGTATATGACCTCATATGGATCATCTATCTCTGGATACATCGTCTCAACATACTTTGAGGTGCTAGATGAGGCTACCCAAAAGATAAAGACCACTATCGATTTGGGATCGAATGGCACAATCACCGGAGAGTACACAAAGTACACCGCTGAAACATTCCCTCTCAAGAACATCGAGAACCAGATTAAGAACGGCTCAGTCAAAGGAGTTGATTGCTATGACGATGTCAAAGCCTCTTTCGACAAGTTCGCTCTTAACAACTACACATTAAGCGGCATCAAAGTGGAGGCTGCAACAGGTGGCATCACATCAGCGACATACAATGTCGTCTGCACCGAAAATTACTTCCTCTTCGACTATTTGAACGAGAAATACACCGATTTCGGCTTTGTTTTCGTTAACAAGAACAAGACAGTAACCTGCAAATACGACTCAAACGGAAACGAGAAGCCAACAACCTACACCCTTCCATACTCAGCTTGTTATGAGTTTGAAAAAGCCAAAGACGGAACGATGTCATTCACTAGACTCGTCGGTCCAATGGAAGGCAATTGGAAATATAGAGAAGTCGATGAATTACCAGAGACTGGTAGCAGCGACACTTTATATATTTATAAAGGCGTTGCATATCAGTACACCGAAGTCACATCCGGTGAATACGGATTCAAAAAATACACAGATTGGTTCCAAGGCGTCGGAGACTTCGCAATAAACGGCATCTCTGCCTCCTTCTATATCGGAAACGTCGCAGACGGAATGGGCATCTTCTTTGAGAAGAACCGCTCCGAAGAAAACGCCTATTACACAAAGAACACAGATGTGATGGGCTATTTTGCAAATGGCTTATTCGGCTGGGGCTTCCAGAGCAGCACCACTTGGATGGAATACATCCAGGATTGCTACCTCAAAGCAAACAAAAACACCGATGGCACAATTCAAACAGTCGACATCGGACTGGGAGTCATGGCATCTCTCGATGGCGGTGCCTATGGCAAACAGAAGATATTCTACACAGCATCAAATTTCGGAACCTCAAGCGTTCCAAGCGTCGAAGCGTTCTTAGCATCGCAGTTAGGAGAATAAATTATGAAGAAAAGAAACATCGGTTTATTAGCCTTATCAATCTTTGCGATCGCCGCTTGCAGCGCTCCAGAAAAATCCAACTCATATAATCCTGTAGGTTCCCTTCGGGAAACTTTCGCAAAACTCCAGGACAACAACTTCACCGTCAGCTACACGGATAAGTTCATGTCATACGGGAAAGAGAGAAACGAAACCAAGAGATACACAAAGTATGCCGTTGAGGCAGAAGGTGATTTAGGAGACTATGGCATCGCTCAGGGAAGCGACGAAATCTTCAAATACACAATCACCGACGGAGAGGTCGTTTCAGGTCTTCCACTCGTCAACAACGACGGAATTCGTTACGACTCAATATTTGATTATACCTATGGTATCGACTCCTTTGATTTGTCATATCTTCCAACTGAAACTGACGAGAACGGAGTGTACACATATACATTCGGCGAGAACGCGAAGAACGACTCCATATTCGCAAACGTATTCTTAATCAGACAGATTGCACAGGGCATCTATCCAGAAAAAACAACAATCAAAGTCTTGGGAGAGAAGCTCGTTATCAACTCAGTCATCCTCTCCTATTCAGGAGAAGCGTTCGGTAACAACTACTACGAAGACGTGGTCCAAACCATCGTCTCCAACGTCGGCACAACCGAAAACAAGACAATCAGCAAATACCTCTCAGACGGAAAGTCCGCAAAAACCCCATTAACCCCAAAATTCTATCAGTTCATAGCTCCATACCTTGAGAGCAACAACTACGTGATCACAAGTGATTCGTCTCAAATGCCTTCCATCAATTTCAACGGAAGACAGATCTTCACGGAGAATGCGATTATCAATGATTTCGAAGGTGGAACGGTCGGTGGCTATGTCCTTAAACAGGGCGTTGTCGCCAAGTTCAACACCAACAGCGAGAACAAGGTCGAGATCACAGGCGTTCCAGTCGCTGACGAGTACAACACTCTCTACACTGCCCTCTATGGCGGAATACTTGACTACACCGTCTCGATGCTCGACTACAACTACTTTGTAGGCTATGTCGATGAAGAGCATGAGAACTCCTACATCATCACCGATTCACAAACAATCGGAGTCTTAAGCTACGTCTGCTACTGCACAGTCTCAGATGAGTGCTACACAGACAGAGTCCGCATCGAAGTGGTCAATGAGGAAACACATGAGTTCAACCTCTATTTCGAACTTAGAAACAAGAACACAAGCTTAAAGCTTGGAACATATGTCTGCAACTTCTCGGGGCTCAACACAACGGTCTATGACCCAATTGATCGCTACCTCAACATCGGAGATGACGCATCAACCCAGAACAAGAACACCTTCGACACCGTTCTCCAGAAGTTCAAACAGCACAACTACTCACTCGAGATCAACAACTCAAGCGTTGGACTCGTTAAGTATTGTTACACAAAAGACTACTTCTATGAGTTCTCTTATCTTGATAAGACAATCAATCTCGGATATGTGAGAAGAGGATCAAACCTCATCAACTCATTCACTCTTTATAACGGAGAGTTAACAGTCGACGACACAAAGAACTATGCAGACGGAACAAGTCCATTAAAGATGCCTGGAACAGGCTCATATTTCGGCGCGGAGAATGACCTCTTCTACTTCTCATCATTTGAGAACGCCGCAAAAGGCATCTCAAACAGCGACCTCTACAACATGGACAACTATAAAGTCTCAACATTCGGCAAATACACCTATTGGGAAAACACCAAAGACGGCTTTGCCCAGGCTGTCTTAGACTATCTCACCGGAGGCACAAACAAGATCCTTCCTATGGGAGCGGGTTTCATGGTCACCAACGGAAAAGACAACTATGACACTAGAGTGTCACTCATCTGCAACTACGTCGCAGCAGACGAGTCATATACCAACTCATTCGTCTTCACATTCTTCGATATCGGAACGACATCTGTCGCTGATATCGAGACATTTTTAGGCAATTAACACTTTGTAAGCGTATACACATCACACACCTATAGCACACAAAGGAGAAAACGATTATTATTCGACATAATTATGAAAAAGAAGCACTTATTCGTATTAGCTCTAGCCTTCGCACTCGCATCATGCGGAACGCCTAGCAACACAAAAACATCAGACGTGGGAACACCTACCTCTATCGAGGTTATCGGTGCGCACCAAGTTGAGGTCGGAAAGACTATCGTTTTAGCATGCGATGTTCTCGGCACCACAAACGACAATGTCGTCTATTCATCAAGCGATACATCAATCGCAACCGTCGATGCGGACGGAACGGTCACAGGCGTCAAAGTTGGCAGCTGCGTTATCACAATCTCATCAGTCCTCGACTCATCGATCAAAGTCGAATACCCAATCGAAGTCGTCGGCAACAAGAGCAAAACCGTTGAATTAGTCATCGATGGAGAAAACAACTATCCATATGATGTAGAGACAGGAACATATACCGTTCCTATGGGAAAAGAGTTCTATGTCACTTATAGATTAGGTGAAGGCACTTCGACCCCAAATAACGTCGCATTCTCTCTCATCACCCCTTTCAATTCAGACTCATCGATCGCTAGATTGACTAGAGTTGATGAAACAAGAGCCAAAATCGAAACATACGGCAAAGTCAGTGGACTAGTCGTCAAAGTAACAATCTCATACGCGGCAGACGGATCTGATGCCATGTCTAACGCAGCAACATTTGATGTTGTGGACGAGAACGAAATCAGCATGATGCAGGTTAAAGAGAAATTAACCGCAGCCATGAACTATGAATCAGAGTCATTAACATCAGTTAAATATTCAAAAGAGAGAAGTGACACAAGCGACAAGTCAAAGACAACTACAGACATCGCATTCACCTCATTCAAGAATGCCACATACTCCAAAATCACCAAGAAGACATTTGAGAACGACACCCAGAAATCTTCTTCAACATCAAGCATCTACTCAGGCGTTGACACCAATAAGGGAAGAGCATTCTACTTCAGCTATAACCTCGGTGGAATCAAAGAGGTCTACATAAACCAAGCCGCTTCGCTCAACGACACCAAAAACGCTTCACTCATCAGCATATTGAACGGCGGAGTCCCTACATTCGGCATTGGAAATATCATCACGAATTCCGCTTTATATAACGGAACGATAGATACAAACATCTTCGGTCTCTCATATATCGGACTATACGCAAACAGCGAATTCACCATCACAGACAACGAAATCTCAATCGTGTCCAGCTACGATGACTTGGATAACAACCTCGAGTTTAACGCAGAGTTTAACGTTAAGTTCAACGCAGGAAAGATCACAAGCTACAGCTTCAACGAGACGTCCAAGAACGATACAAACACCGCAACATACAAGGAGTCATTCAGCGACTTCGTTTACGGCGAAAAGAAATACGACAACAAAGATGACAACTCATCATATTTAGATATCTCTAAGTACTACATGCAAGACTTCTCATTAGAAGACGCATCGGGAACTAAAGGCGCTAACGATGAGTATGATTTCACAAACCTCGACAAATACGGTCCGGATTCAGTTGAGGTCATCGATGGAGTCACAAATTACACATTAACTTACGATAAGACATTAGTCTTAAAAGTAGCACCAACAAATTCAAGCGCATCCACTCTCATCGATGTTCTTGACGGAAAGTCATCATCAACCGATGACATCCCAAACCCAACGCACCTCGGCGATAACATCTACTCCGTCACCGCAAACACAGACGTTAGAGGCAACGCCTTAACGGGTGAGGCCAATATCACATTCACATCAATCAATGGAATTGAGAAAAAGATTCACGTTAAATACACAAAACCCGAATTAAAGGGGATCCTAGTCACCAATATCACAAATTATGATTTAGGTGTCATCTTCCAGAACGAGTCTACCAACCACTTCTACCTCAACACAAACCCAGACGAAGACATCTATAGCTTCGAACTTGAGATGGTCTCAGGAAAAGCTTCTGGACTCACTCTTTATAGAAACTCCTATGACAACTTAGATGGCCTCCCAGGATTCTCATACTCAATAAGAGGCAATGAGGTCGGAAAATACTCATTCAGATTCAAGATCACCGGAACAGAGTTCACATCCGATATCTACACAGTCGAGGTTGCAGAACCATACTCAAGAGCAAAATTGGTCAGCGAATTCGTAACCAACCACAAGACATTCCAGTATGTTCCAGGCGGAACGGTTAAGTTCGAACTCTCATTCGAGAGCGAGACCAATATGAAGCTCACGCAATACAACTTGTATGATGACTCTAAGGTTGAGAGAGATATCGCGGTCTCGTTCTCAGATGGTGAAATCAGAATCAATGAGGAGCAGGTCATCTTCGGAGATGTAGCAGATGGGGCATTCTTCTACTCCATTTATGGAGGAAAGCTCGCATACAACAAATCACTTACAGAAATCTACCCATACTTAGACGCATATGAGAGCGCAGTTAACACCGGTTGCGGTCACTACGCAAAATACACATTCGTCGAGAAGGTTGATACATCAACCCTCAACGACTTGGTTAAAGGCAAGGACATGATCGCCGAAACCTACATCAGCGGATATGGAAAAACCACCGCCACCATGTCGTTTGATGCAAAGGAAAACAAGGCTCAAGTAGTCCTCAGAGACGTTGGTGGCAATACGCTTGGCACAGTCAAGTTCGTATATACCTACAACGCAAGCAACGCAGCGTTCACGCTTGATGAAATCACAGCAAACAACGCCGTTGTCATGATCACAGAACCATTAATCCAGTTCATGGAAGATAGAAATGCATACCGTCTAAAGATTGCGGTTAATGGAATTAATTACGTTTTCGATTTTACGTTATAAAAAGAAAGGGAAAGTAAAATGAAAAAGAACAGAATCATCCCGATGTTAGTCTTAGCAAGCGCTATGTTCTTAACAGTCGCATGTGGTACTTCTGGAAACACATCTTCAAAGGAGAGTGAAGATGTCTCAAGCCAGACCACAACAAGCGAAGACGCAACATCAGAAGTTGTTACAACTTCATCAGAGACAGTAACATCTTCATCAGAAGAAGCACCAGTTACTTCTTCATCGGAAGACAAACCAGTCACATCCTCAAGCGAGCAGAAGACATCTTCTTCAGAGGAGACACCAGTTGTTGAAAAGCACGCAATTGCTACAACAAACCTCAC